>JACRKJ010000074.1 GCA_016219825.1 Candidatus Woesearchaeota archaeon
GAATAACAGGATATTCCAGATCTTTTTCATTCTACAATGATTGTTCCTTTCATAGATGGATGAATACCACACACATAGTTATATGTTCCCGGATCTGTCAATGTTTTTTTCGTGGTTGAGCCTTGGAAGAGCTCTTCTGACTCCCAGTTTGGAAGCTTCACTGTATGCGAGGCTTTATCCTGATTTTCCCAGACAATTGTTGTTCCTGGCTTGACTGTGATTGCTGCTGGATTGAACTTAAAATCCTTGATAACAACAGTTACTTCCTGCCCTAAATTTAATTTTAATGGACTGCTTGCCGCTTGCTGCTGGCTACAACCTGCGATAAACAGAAACAGAAGGATACTTATTGCGATCACAGCTTTTTTCATGGATCTTTTTTGGACAAAGGAATTATTTAAAGATTGTGATCCACGGAAAAGCATTTAAACAAGTTGGCGCATTTAGTATTATTCTTCTGTTTTATCTTAAGGAGGAAAACACTATGATAACGATTGGACAAAAAATACCTGAATTTGAAGTGGAAGCGTACCAGCATGATGAGATTAAAAAAATCAAAAGCAGCGATTACAAGGGAAAATGGATGATCCTCTTATTCTATCCCGCGGACTTTACCTTTGTCTGCCCTACAGAATTGGAGGAAGCTGCTGGCTTGCATGACGATTTTAAAAAAGAAGGGGCAGAAGTGTTCAGCGTCAGCACAGACACAGTTTTTGTCCATAAAGCGTGGCATGACAACTCTACTGCGATTAAAAAGATACAATACCCTATGCTCGCTGATCCAACTGGAAATTTATGCAAAGCATTTGGAACATATATCGACCATGAAGGGCTTTCCTTACGCGCAAGCTTTATCATTGATCCTGATGGGATCCCAAGATGGTTCGAGAACCATGACAACAGCATAGGCAGAAACACTAAGGAAATCTTACGAAAATTAAAAGCAGCAAAATATGTGCGGGAACATCCTGGGGAAGTATGCCCTGTCAGCTGGGAGCCTGGGAAGAAAACATTGAAGCCTGGATTGGATTTAGTTGGAAAAATTTAATTTTTCCTTTCTTTTTTTATTGTAACAACTAAAACATACTTGAAATTCTTTCTGCAAATTATAAATTGCATCAGAGAAATAAACCTAAAAAGGTTTATATATTGGCTTTGGGCATTAGGAGTTATGCAATCTTTCAAAGGAGGTGTTATTCTTCTTCTACTCGGAATCTTCCTTGTTACTTTTGTACTCTGGAGTTTTACAGTCCAACAACAGTTTAACCAGATATTCACTGGAAAGACGATTTTTAACGGACTTCGTGCCGCGACTGGAAACTTTGTACTTGTTGATGAACACGCACGCAGACTACTTGAAGGAATGAACTCCACTATGGTTGATTCCATGGAAAAACCAGCGCATGTTGGTGTTGTACACAGCATTAATGAGGTTGATGGGACTGGTGGGCTGATTGAAGACCTCTATATCAAACGCATCGAAGAATTTGGCTCTGGGATTCTGCCTGAATTCACCCAATGCAGGAATTTGGGATATAAATTAAAAGATGGAACCTGCGTGGGCTATTGCGACGCAAATGCGAAGAGCCTCTGCCCTGCTAGCAATGTCGCATTCTCCAACTTACAGATAAAAAATCCTACTGGCACATCTATTGGGAATGCTATTGCATCAGACAGTGTGGAAGACAAGTATATTGTTATCCAGAACGCTGATCCTGCACCTGCAAAAAAAGATCCGACGTATATTTATCAATGCTGCAGCTTCCTCACCGCACCTTAATTTAAAGACGCTGTGTGAGCAGTTCTGGTATTTTTCTTAACGTCTCATTGCAAAATCCTGGTGCTGAGAAGATTGTTTTTTGATAATACTCCTTTGTTTTTTGCGCTAAATCATAAACAGATGTAGCTGATGTTAAACGCGCGAGGTTTTCTCCAACTAAAGGAAGAACTTCACCATACAAACAAATAACCATTTCCTGCTTTTCAGCATGCGAAAGATGTTCTGGAATAAACGCTCTTGCTTTTTGATATGACTGTTCGTATGGCTCTTGGGTTAATAATTTTCTCGCGTTTTGGAAATCCCCCTGCGCTTCTTTCAATGCGAGCAAAACGCTTACCCTCGCAAAATCATCGTCTTTGTCTTTTCGGTTTTGGAATGTCGCGTCAACCCTCAATAAGAGCTGCAGTCCAAAATTATAAAATTCGTTTGGAAGCAACATTGATCCTATTGCTTGATCAAGCTGAAATAATCTGAATGGCTGTACAAATTCATTGTAGACTGCTATGTGATGATATGCGCAGCAGCCTGGAGGCTGCGGCTGTAAATGACCAATTTCATGATTCATTAAATTAAATGTAAAAAACGGGTCTTTTTCATGCACTAGAATACTTGGATCTTCGCCGCAGGACATCCCATCCGCGGCCTCTCGATTTGGAACATCAACCTCTTTAGATGTAGAACCTACTAAAATATCCTTGGGAATTGAGTTCGCATCCAGCGCATGGGTTTCTAGAATTATATCCTCCAGAAGTTCATGCTCCTGATTGGAAAAAGGAGCAGTTCTTTTTTTATCGATGTATTCCCGCTGATGGGAGAAAAATGTTTTTGTTTCTTCAGGACGATCGATTTTTCCATTCGAGCGCAGGTTGAATGGCATGACCATCTCCGCATTTGTAATGCATTCTGATGGAGAGCATGAGGCGAGTGCGAGCGCACTGAATACAGCGATGATTTTCATACAGAAAAAACAGAAGAAAAATTTATATAGGCTCTTGTTGCGTTTTTATGGAATTATACCCGGCGCCCACGCTTTCCACCTTTTTTTCTGCATCCATCATGGGGCATCGGCGTCACATCTTCGATAATTCCAATTCTAAATCCTGAACGTGATAATGTACGAACCGCCGCATTCGCTCCTGGACCAGTTGATGTTGGACCATTTTGTCCGCCAGGTGCGCGCACTTTGATATGCAACGCGTTAATTCCTTTTTCCCGCGCTTGTTCAGCGGCGATCTTCGCGGCGTTCATGGCTGCTGTTGGAGAGCCTTCCATCCTGTGCGCCTTCACAACCATACCGCCAGTTCCTCTTCCCAGAGTTTCAGAACCTGTTGAATCAGTAATATGGATAATTGTATTATTATAGCTTGAAAAAATATGCGCAACACCCCACCGTAATTTTTCCTGACGCTGGATCATTCAGTCACCTCTAATCCTACTTCTTTTTCCACTTTTTTCAATTCTTCCAACTCTTTCTTTGCCTCAGCTTTTTCCTCATCCTTAATCCGCTTTTGCTCAGCGACAGCTTCGACGCGCTTTTTCTCTTTCATCCGCTCTGGATGGTCTTCCTGCGCTAAACTCGAATGCGGATGGAATGTTAATTGGAATTCCTGGCCTCGCTGGAGCATGAATGAAGGGACGTTTATTTTTTGCCCATTGACGAGAATATGACCATGAATAATGAATTGCCTTGCTTGCGTTGGAGATGATGACAATCCTTGTTTATGCACTTGGGTCTGCAACCGCCTGTTTAAAAAAGCCTTGACATCCAGACCAAGCACATCTTCCAATTGTGTTCCTGACTCCAAAATAGTGTATCGCACTAATCGATCCATCAATTGTTTTTCTTCAGCAGGCTGCTGATGAAGGCCACGGTCACCAATTAATTTCTTCGCCTGGCCATTGACCCTTCTTAATTCAGAGACGGATTTCCACAATTCTGTTTTTGTTTTTAAGCCGTACTCTTTGACCAGCACTTTTTCCACTTCTAAGCGCTCACGCTGCCAAGGATGTGAAGGCCCCTTGTATTTTTTGTGTGATTTTCGTGGATCGCCCATTTTATTCCTTTGCCTGTTTCGCTGGTTTTGGAGCAGCAACTATTTTTGTTTTCTGGACACCAACAGCCCGCCCCTTTCTAAAGTGGCTTCTGGTTCTTTGTCCACGCACTGGCTGACCAATTGAATGACGCATTCCCCTGTATGTTTTTATTTTCTTCATTCTCTTTACATCGAATTCCTGCTGTAATTTCAAGTCTGAACCTGTTAAATGCACATCTTCCCCTGTCTCAAAATCGCCTTTTCTATTATACATCCAGGTGGGAAGCCCTTCTTTGGATTTTATCAATAATTCAATTTTTTTAACTGTAGCATCATCCACCAAACCTGCTTTCTGCAGCGGATCGAGGCTTAATTTCCTGCAGATCGCGTTTGCCATGCTAAAGCCGATGCCATGGACTTTTCGTATAGCCTGAATTAATGGCTTTTCGCCATGTAAATCTGTATTCAGAACGCGCAGAAATGGTTTTAATTGCTCTTGTTTCTCTTCAGGCATTTTGTTTAATTATCCTTACGTAGATGCGATTTTGTTATGGTTTATAAATCTTATTGTTAAGAAACAGAGGATTATAGCGGCGCAGCCCCCAATATCCTGCCTATGCCATAGCCTGCCAACGCAGCTAGCGTCCCAATCATCGCCATCTCGAAACCACTTCGCTTCCAGTCCCCAATTGTTAATTTCGCTTTGACCGCGCCTGTTATAAATAAGACTAAAAGACAGGTCGCTAAGGCAAACCACATCGCAATATTTACAGGCACAACAAAAAATGGAAATAATGGAATAAATGAACCTATTATTGAAGCGAACCCGACAATCGCCCCAATCTTTACTGGATGGTTATATTCCTCTGGAGACAACCTCATCTCTTCCTTAATCATGGTGTTGAGCCATAATTTTTTGCTTGATGTGATTTTATTGACGATGAGATTTAATTCTTTTCCACGAAATCCCTTTTTGTAATAAATCTGCTTAATTTCCGCTTTTTCTTTTTTAGGCGTTGTTTTTATTTCACGTTTTTCCCTATCCACCTCACTGAGATAATATTCGTTTGCAGCTTTTGAAGAAGTGTACGCCACTGCAGCCATGCTGATTGATTCCGCAAATGTGGAAGCCAAGCCAGCAACGAGAATAATTTTTGTATTACTTGTGGCTGAAGCAACTCCCAAGACCAACCCCAATACATTCACAACCCCATCCTAGCCGCCTAAAATAATATCGCGCAACTGAGAACCAGCACTGTTCAAATGATGCAGCTCTTTTTTCATTGATGGTTATTTTTACTTAAGAATATAAAAGACTTTCCATCCTACTGCATTGTTGCATCTACGGGACTTAGATTAAGCAAAAATTAAGTTTTCTTTTTTGGCGGTTTATCCCACCTTGCAGATTTACATTTAGGACAAATTAATGGCTTTTCTTTTTTTGAACGAGGTAGCCACTCATTTCCGCAATTATTGCATTTGTATCCTTTAACTTTAATTTCTATTTCTGGCATAGTTTAAATTAATAATCAAACTATATAAATCTTACTAAATATAGTTATACTTTGTTAGTGGTCACTTAACTACCGAAATGTTTATATAAAAGTACTACTTTATATAGTTATACTAAATAAAGTAAGTTGGTTCCGAAGAACCCTCGGATTCCAAACGTCGCTAAACAAATGAAATCTAAAGAAATAATAGAACAGAAGTATAAAAAAGTTTCTTGTTTATTTTGTAGTTCTAATAATGTAATTAAGAGAGGAGTAAGAAAAACTGAGCATAGAGGCAAAGTTCAAAGATTTGGCTGTAAAGATTGTGGTAAAAGATTTTCTATTGACGATAGATTTTGGAAGATGAAAAATCATGAAAAGAAAATAACCTTGTACATGGATCTATATTATAATGGAATGAGTTTCAGAAAAATCCAAGAACATCTCAAAGCATTCTATCACAAAAATTTTCATTATTCTACTGCATATCGTTGGATTATAAAATATTCAATTATGATAAGCAACTTAACAAATAACTTACAAATAAAATCTGGAATTGAATTGCAATCTGATGAAATGGAATATCATAGAAGAATAGGCAAATATCAAAAAGGAAGAGAACAAAATTTGTTTGTTGATGTGATGGACACAACAACGAGATTTATGGTTTCTTCTGGATATATGAAAAGCAGAACAATAGACAACATGGTTAAGGTTTTGAAAAGAGGAAAGTTTGCGACAGGAAATCAAGTTAAAGTTATTACAACGGATGGACTAAAAGGATATCCAAGAATGCTAAAAAAGAGTTTTGGATTAAAGACGCATTGGAATCGCAAAAGCCCAATAATTCATAATGTTGTTATCGCTTCAGAAAGAGGTTTTAATCATCCTATTGAAAGGCTACATAATAGCATTAGAGAAAGAACAAAAGTCATGCGTGGTTTTCACGGTTGCATGGAATCAGCTTCAGCAATTATGAAAGGATATGAGATTTATTATAACTTCATAAGAAAACACCAAGGAATAGGTTATCGTCCTTATGAGTTAGCTATTCCAGAATTAGAACTAGAGAAAAATAGATGGTTGGATTTGATAAAGATGAGTAAGGTTTAAGTTTAACACCTAGATATTTTTCTTAAAATATTTTTTTTTAATTCAAGAAAAATTTTTGCATTATCTTTAGCATCCTCTAAAGCATCGTGAGTAAGCTCTCTTTTTCTTAATAAATCAATCTTAGACCGTAAATCTTTATTTAATCCCTTATTTAGTGAATTTAAATTTTGTGAGTTATAGCCTAGTGGATTCTCTTCTATAAAATGCCAGAAATACCAACACACAAACATCCAATCAAAACCATTATTGTCTGAAATAAAAACTGGTTCTCCAGAGGAGTTCTTTAGAATCCATTCCTTAAATTTTTGCATCGCTTCTTTTGCATCTACGGCACCAGTTTCATCTACAAATTGCCTTCGATTTGGATCAAATTTTTTAGATATTGGTTTAATGTTTATTTTAAAGGTCTTATTTAATTTTTCATCAATGATTACTGCCCCTAATGAAGTCATAGAATAATCTCCAGGTATTGGGCCGTTTGCTTCAATATCTACCATTATGTATGTTTTCATTTTTAAATTACCTCCTTATTAAAAAGATGAATCGCTTGCCAACGCGATTTTTTGATTTTTGGGTCAAAATAAACATTATAAGATAAGAATTTTTCATCTATATAAAGCTCTTCAATCACACAAAGATCTAGCTTAGTTAAATCTTTAACTCTGACAAGGGGAGAAATTTTAAATATAATTGGAGTTTTCTGGTGTAGCTTTCTAAGATTTAGATATAGTTTGTTAATTCTAGGAC
>JACRKJ010000075.1 GCA_016219825.1 Candidatus Woesearchaeota archaeon
AAGATCCAGCTTATAAGAGGCGGTCTTTTCATCCATATGGACTACAAAACCCTTAAGTAGGGATTGATTTATTTCCATTTTTCCATTAATAGTAGAAATATATTTAAAACTTATGTTTTCGTAAAAAAATTGTTCGCATATTATTTATATTTCCCTTACTGTAAGGTTCTTATGGGGAAAACGATTAAACAGTTTGTATTGTTGATTATTTACAACATTAGCCACAGAGATAGGAAAATCAAAAAGAGGTCATAGCCATGAAGAATGTCTCACGAAGGAGTTTCCTCGCTTCCACACTTTATGCTGGTGGTTGCTTGGCTTTTCCACGGAGAGGATTACAAATGAGAAAAGAAGCTGAAGAAGGATACACATTTACAAATGCGCAAATAAATACCTTTCTTGATGCGCGTATTGGGCAGTTCGCGCAGGATTTATCAGAATTAGTGCAGATTGATAGTGAAAGTGAAGATCCTGTGAAAGCAGGAAAGCTTGTGGAGATAATTGACGCATTAGAAAAAAAGTTTACAACGCGCGGGTTTAAGACGCATCGCTTGGAAGCGCTGGAGAAAGGAAGAGTATATCCTGCGCTCGTTGCAGCGTATGAAGTTGATCCTGCTGCGCCTTGGGTTCTTATCTATAATCACGCTGATGTACAACCTGGAGGAGAACGCGAGAAATGGCAAGGGGAAAAACCATTTTCTGGGCGTATTGACCATGAGCAGGGTATTGTCTATGGCCGTGGCGCAACAGATGATAAAGGACCCTTATTGGGGACAGTATATGCACTCGAATTTCTGATACAAAATAATCTTCTCAAGGTGAATGTTGCATGTATCTCCGAAACAGGAGAAGAATCAGGAAGTCCTGGGTTTAAGGAGATGGCGCAGAAAGCGCTTAATCAGGGGATTATCAAACGGCCAAGCCATGTGTTTGTGAGCGATACAGAATTTAAAGAGGGGCATCCGAATCTGCTCGCAGGTCTTCGGGGTTTTCTTAATGCGCGTGTTTCTCTTGCATATGCGAAAGGAACGATGCATTCAGGCATTTTTGGGGATAATGTGCCAAGCGCGGTGGAGATTCTTTCAAATGTTTTGGGTTCCTGTAAAAATCCGTATACAGGCCGCGTGCAAATAGAAGGTTTCTATGACAGTGTGGCAGATCCAACAGCGGCAGATCTCGCGCTTCTTGAAGATGCAGGCCAATCGCTTACTGTTGAAGGGCTGAAAAAAGCGGCAACTGCATATGTATTACGAGACGAATCTGCCATGGGAATGCTCAGAAAAACAGGATTAGAGCCAAGCCTCGCGGTGCACATCTATAAAGGGGGTGGGTTTGGCACAGGGATTGCTCCTGCTGCGGAGGCATACGTGACTATGCGGTTGGTGCATTCGCAAGATCCAGAACGAATCAAAAAACTTTCCATGAAGCACCTTGACAACTATTTTAGGAAACAAACACAAATACATTCTGTTCCCCATCTTTATGGTGGTGTCGCGGAAGTGCAGCGAAGTATTGATCCACAGGATTCTGAAGGGAAACGATATATTTTTCCAGGACAGCCGTGCAGATTAGAAGTGGAATTCGGTCATGCGGTGCGTCCATCTAGAATTGTATATGATACAGTATACCATGCAAAAGCATTGGAAGCGTATGCACGTTTTTTTGAGAAACGTCCTATTGTTTTTTTCGAAGGGGGAACGATTGGGACGATCCCTATTCTGCAGGATACTTTTGGGCATGATATGCCCTTTGTTTTATTTGCGCAGAGTCAAGATACAGACGGGTATCATCAAGAAAGAGAGCACTATCATTTAGATCATGCGAGAAGAGCAATTAGCGCAGCAGCTCAGTACTTTAGTAGTTTAAGGGAGCCAGAAAGGTAAAAAATCCAAAAAGTAAAAAGGCATGATTGACTTCTGATGCCACATATTTAATTACTAACACGGGAATGTATTTTATAATAATAAATTTTTAATGGTGTTGTGGACTAAAGAACCTTACTGTTTTTTAATAGAAGACGAAGAAGTGGTAAATAGTTTTAGAAAATATTTTGATACGTTCTGGAAAATTGCTAAGAATTAATTTCTATGCGAAAGAGTAGTAATAAATAATAGTCTATTTAGGGGAGATTTCTCCACTTCGAAACCAATTTATACGCCGTAATGGATGCTTCTCCGCTTAGATTTCCGCGTTGCAATACTTACAAGTAAATTATTATTCAACTAATAATTCTATAACTCTTTTAATCTCTTCTGGACTATGATTGAGTTGATTACTTGCTTTTTTATAATCTTCTTGGATTATAGTATTGATTATATCTTTTATTTTCTTCGTTGGAATAAATTGTCTGACATTCTTAGCTAATTCTTTCAGGGGATTCATTGGAAGTCTTTCAGGAATTCTAGATGGTTCTCTTTTTGGAATTCTTCCATTTGTTTTTTCAGAATACCAGAGTAAAGCGAAGATATCACAAACATCCTTTATTTTCTTATGCTCTTTATCTCTAAGACTTAAAGCATTTATCTTAGTAGCCAATAATAGCCCTACATTTGGCAATAATAATTTCTTATTAAACTCATTAAGCTCTGTTCTATTATTTGAATTATTAAAAGCAAAAGCAAGCAATGGTTCATCAGCGGGATTAAATTTAAACAATTCATTAAAACTCTTTGGAATGAAGTCAACGAGTAGGTCAATATACATTGGAAATATAAAATGACTTGGGATTATCTTGCCTTCGCCTATCTCTTCTTCAGTTTCTGTATGAATCTCCTTTACTAATCGAAATGAAACAGACTTGAATTTTAATTTATTTTCTAAAATGGATAAAGATTTAGCCAAGGCTGATTTTTTCATTTGTTCCATTGTAGCATCTTTATCTAAATGAAATCCTAAATCTATGTCTCTGCTTCCTAAATAAGGTCTTCCTTGTGCTTTCTGAAAGTTTTTATGCACATGAAAAAATATTGCCCAGCCACCCAAAATACAAATTGGTTCTTCTAAGGCATTAATTACCTCTTGTAAATATTTGTATGATGTTTTAGTTTCAAATTCTAGATACATTTTAAAGTTTCTTCAGAAGCATTTCAGCTGCCTCTTCACAAGGCCCCCCTTCCTTGAATAAATCAATTATTAACTGTGGCAAACAGACGATGAATCTATTATTAATTTTTCTCTTGCCGTATATGACGTGTTCATCCGTTATGATTATTCTAAAGTTTCCTTTGCCATACAAACCCTTGCTTGTGAGTAATTTATGCCAATTTTCTAAGTCTTTTTCTTTGATGTAAGCATCTAATCTTGAAGGAAATAAAAATTTTTGTAAGATGTTTTCAGCATAATAAGTTGTAATGGCATATTCTAAATTAGTCTTATTTAGAATTTCTAAAGGTTCTTGAATAAAATATTCTCTAAATTTTTTTGGTTTTTTGTAAATACTTAACCAGTACTGTAAAAGGTTTATTTTATCGATAACTTTTGTTCCTTTTATTAAATGCTTTTTCTCCAATTTTCTTAAAAACAAGATGACCCACTGCCTTGTACACTCTGCCTTTTTAGAGAGTTCATTTTTACTTAACGTATTACTTTCTGTTAAAAGTATTCTTAATATCCTGTCTTGTTTGTGCCCACGCATAAATGTAAGTAAACC
>JACRKJ010000076.1 GCA_016219825.1 Candidatus Woesearchaeota archaeon
TCTATGATAAAGAACTGCAGGATTATGATCTAATTTTAATCGACACAGCTGGCCGAGACGCCTTAAGCCAGGATCTGATTAAAGAAATTCAGACCTTAAACAATATTTTAAAACCAGATGAACGGTTATTAGTTATTTCCGCTGATATCGGCCAGGCAGCCCAAAAGCAAGCACAAACATTCCATGACGTATGTAATATTTCTGGTGTTATTGTAACCAAAATGGATGGGACAGCAAAGGCGGGAGGCGCGTTAACAGCCTGCGCGGCGACAAAGTCTCAGATTAAATTCATTGGGTTAGGGGAAAAAGCAGATGATTTAGAAGTGTTTAATCCAGAAGGATTTGTCTCAAGATTATTGGGGATGGGTGATTTAGAGGCGTTATTGGAAAAAGCGAAAGAGGTGATATCCGAGGATCAGGTGAAGGATTTAGGAAAGAAGTTTATCAAGGGAGAATTTAATTTCTTGGACTTATATGAGCAGATGCAGGCGATGTCAAAGATGGGGCCGTTGTCAAAATTAGTGGAGTTAATTCCTGGTTTTGGCAAGATGAACATTCCAAAAGAAATGTTGGAAGGCCAGCAGGAAAAAATAAAGAAGTGGAAATTCATGATGCAGAGCATGACAAAAGAAGAGCTGGAAGATCCTGAAATCATTAGTGGAAATAGGATTGATAGAATTGCGAAAGGTTCTGGAGTCAAAGTAGAAGAAGTGCGGGAATTATTAAAACAATATCGGCAAAGCAAGAAAATGTTAAAGATGATGAAAGGCCAGGGCGCGGAAAAGATGATGAAAAAAATGCAGGGAAAGGTGGCAGGAATGTAGTTTTTTAATTGAAGAAAGGATCAATCCCATTTTTTTGCCTAAGTTGATCAACCCAATCACCCAAATCAGCTTTTAAATGTTTCTGGGTAATCGGCAAGTCAGCGCTTTTTTCACAAGTTCCCTTAAGCCAGTATGCGATTAGAAGATCCACTAGTTCATGCACTTGCTGCCCAGATTTGCCATGAATCTGCACTTCACTGATGGACCTGCCATAACCAGCAGGATTGTCCTCTGTAGGAATCCAATCCAGAACCGCGAGGGAATATTTTTCACCTTCATTTAATAAGAGCAAGTGGAGAGGAATAAGAGGATATGCTCGATGGGTGAAATTCAACTCACAGAGTATCTTTCCTGGATGATAGTCTATTTTAATTCCACTTTTAGGAGGATCTGTGGAAAGGGGAGTAAACTCTCTTTTAAGAATCGCCCCAGTCCTAAAATCAAGATAGATTGTTTCATTTGTTGTAGATGCTTCTGTCATAGGATAGGGAATAAGGAAAAATTTTTAAGCGTTTGCTCTTGTAAGATGAGTTGTTACTAAAGTAAGGTCAGCGGTGATTTGTTTTCGGACATCATAATTAGGACAATCTCGGTACAGCCCAGAAAGCCAATGCGCGAGAACAAGATGAAGAACATTGGACGTAACCTGACGGGGCTGTCGTTCAACGCAAAATCCCCCAGTAAGATAAATTGGATCGTCTTCTTTAGGCTGTTGCCTTTGTAAGATAAAGAGGGAATAATTTATTGCGTCTTTTCTGGAGAGGAGCATCGTAAGGGGAGGAACAGGATAATTCGTTCTGGCGATCTGGATTACGTTCGCGTCTTCTGTTCTAAATCTAACAGCAACTTCTAATCCGCCAATATAATGCCGTTTTTCTTCCTCAGTTGAGAAAGCATAGTGAGGGCAGAGAAGAGGTATGATTGGAGTAAGGTCTAATGTATCTGACTGCGCAGGTATGAAAAAAGTTTCTCTGGAGATTACTTTTCCAGTTCTTCCAAAATCAACTTCGTAAAATCGTGAAATACGTTCAATCATAGCGTAAAAAAGATGAGAGAAACATTCTTAAGGCTTGTTTTTTTTAAGAAAGCATGAAATTACTCGCGCAAGGCGCGGAAGCAAAGATTTACCTTGAGAAGAACACTATTGTCAAGGAGCGGGTTCCTAAATTATATCGGATTAAGGAATTAGATGAAAAAATCAGAAAATTGCGGACACGAAGGGAGATCAATGCTTTAAATCATGCAATAAAATTGATTCCTGTGCCAAAATTAATCATCAATGGAAAAGAAGAAAGAGAAAAGAAAATAACAATGGAATATATTGAAGGTAAGCAAGTAGTTGAAGTCTTCAACGTTCTTTCTAGTGCGGAACAGACAGCCATATGCGAAAAAATAGGAAAAAATCTCGCGGTCTTGCACAATAATGATCTCATCCATGGGGATTTAACAACGTCAAATATGATCCTAAAAGAAAAAGAAGTTTATTTCATTGATTTTGGTTTAAGTTTCATTGATCAAAAACCGGAGCATAAGGCTGTGGACTTGCATTTATTGAAGCAGGCGTTTGAAAGCAAGCATTATCAGCATCTTGGCAAGAGCCTCAAGCAGATCATCGATTCTTATAAGAAAGAAGCAAAGCATGCGGATAAAATTCTTGAACGATTGGAAAAAGTAGAAAAACGCGGTCATTACAAAATAAGGCAGTAAGATACCGTAACCCTTAAAAGAGATAGGGTTCTCCAAGAGGTTATATAGCCCCGTCGTCTAGCGGCCAAGGATAAATTTGTCGAATAAACAAGTTCCTTAAAGTGGCCTTTGGATGAAATATTCAGCGGAAAGCCATTGACGGCGGAAAAATTGCCGAATTCAAATCCGCCCGGGGCTATTTTTCTTTATCAATCTATTTCTAAAAAATCAGAAATATCTGCAAGTATTGTTGAAAGACTTTCAATTTAGATATCTAAAATTTAATAAACCGTAAAACTAAATCAAGATAATGGATCAACTTTACGTACTTGGTCTATGTGAAGGAGAAGGAAGTTTTGTAATTTCTATCTTAAAGTCAAAACATTATAGTAGAAGGACAAACAATCTTAGGGCGAAATTAATTTTTTGTCTTACTCTCCATGAAAAAGATAGATTTTTGCTAAAAAAGTTAAGAATTTTCTTTAATTGTGGTTATATTTGTAATGCAAGGGAAGAAGCAAGATTTTCAGTAGAGAGAATGAATGATATAAACGAAAAAATAATCCAGTTTTTCAATAGAAACTGTTTAATTGGCAAGAAGAGGAGAGATTATACTCTTTGGAAAAAAGCAGTTAAAATTTTTAATGCAGGAGAACATCGTACAATTGAGGGCATAAAATGTTTAGAAAGAATCAGAAATAATATGAACCTACAAAGAGCGAACAGGAGAATAAACCGCTTTATTTAAATTAAGAGTGTTAGATCAATCATAATCCTTATTAACGTTCTTGCCCTAAGAAATACATGCAGTTAACCAATCCGCAAAGGTTTATTCTCTACACATTGGGAATCTGGCAGCAGGAAGCGAATAAAAAATTCAAAGATAAACCACTGGAAGTTGCAATCTCAAAAACAATCTTTATTGAAGTGATAAAAAAAGCGCAGTTTGTTGAAAAGCAAGAGCGGGCGTTATACAAAAATTTAGAGATGCTGGAAAAACAAAAATTAATTATCTATGCGCAAAAGAACTTATCGTTAACAGAAAAAGGAAAAAGGCTGTTTCTAAAGATCCATAACGACCTTTCTCCATACGTTTTTATGCATAAGGTTTTAAATGAAAAGGATCCATTAAGGTATAGCAAAAAGATACAAACAGTCTTTTCTCTGAAAGAAAAAGGTTTTTAAGTAAACTTCTAATTCTTCTTTTATCCAGCCCCGTCGTATAGCGGCCAAGTATCTAGCCCTCTGGAGGCTGGGACGGCAGTTCGAATCTGCCCGGGGCTATTTTCTCCTTAAGAAATCTTTATATAATCTGCAGGAAATATTTTAAAAATGAAAAAAGAGGACTTAGAAGAAATGCAAAAGCTGGCTACGTTAGCGATCCAGCAGACAGATGAAAGGTCGTTTAAGCTCATTTTAAGAAATCTTTGGAAGAAATATAAGAAATATCATCTGAATAAGGATCCAGAAATCAGGTTGGGATTTGCGAAACTAAGTGAAGTGGAAAAAATTGAAGAGGTGTATCTTATCTTAAATAACTTGCAATCTCTTCTTAAGAAAAGGATGGCTGTTGAAAATAAAGGTATTAAAGAAATGAAGACATACCCATCATTTTTAACAGCGAATAAACAAACATTGGAAAAAATTGCTGCGTTCATCAAAGATGAGAGGGTGCGTGAGAAGTTGCGTTATATCTTTCAGAATATAGGTGATCCAGCGTTTTTCAGAAGGTATAGCAAACGCTCTCTTGAAAGGAACGAATCTGATATGGATATCCTGAACTTGATTGTGCGGCATGGAATTACTTTGCGGATCTTCAGCTTTATTGATAATGGAAGAATCAGGTGCTGTGATGTTTTCATTAATCATGATGAATATGAACGTGCAATCGCAAGCAAAAAATATATGAGAAAGAACTTTGCAGGGGAAGAGTGGTTTTTAATCCCACATTTTTAAGCCAAGCAGGGTAACGACAAGTGCTACAAGTTCGTTGGGGGTATAAACAGCGGTGAAGTGTTCAACAAAATAATTCTGGGCGGGAAGTCTTATAGCGCGGGAATGTAAATCTGCAAGTCGTGCATGCACAGAAGGAGGGATTGATGATGAGAGTGTATCTAGCCGTTCAAGAAGGAAAGAAGGGCTTCCAGCAGAATAACCAATTGCGTAATCTGTGCGGGGACCGGAATGAAAAATATCAAGTGTTTCAGGATAAGTTTGTTGCGTATCTTGATTGGTAAAAAGGGCAATAACCATTGGGTTGGGGGTGCGTTGAAAAGAAACGCCATTGTGGTTAAAATACAAGAGTTTTTTTTGTACGCCAGGTTCTTCTCTGATACCCTCCATTCGTCGCGGATCTTGCGGGTCTGGGGCGTTGGCAGGCAGATCATAGTAGCCTTCTTGGAATAAGCGGCTTACAACTTCATGGAGGGGCGGAAAGAGGGATATCATAAGGGAAAAAATGCCGCAATCTTTATATAACTACCTTTCATCCCTCACAGCAGACTATGCCGGTCAGAAGGCTTGCGTAGATAGGGAAAATACAAAAAATGGCACGAATGTATTCTGGAAAGAGGGGCAAGGCAGGCTCAAAAAAACCTGCGAAAGACAAACCTCTGTCATGGATAACATATACTCCGCAAGAAGTTGAGCAACTAATTATAAAACTCGCAAAAGCTGAAAAAGCTCAAAGCCAGATTGGAACAATATTGCGGGATTCCTATGGGATTCCTGATGTGCAAAAAATAACGCAGAAAAAAATAGGAACAATCCTCAAAGAGCACAAAGTAAACCCAGAACTGCCTGAAGATTTAACCTCTTTAATTAAAAGACAAACACTGCTCACAAGACATATTGAGAAGAACAAGAACGATATGACAAGCAGACGGGGATTATTGCTGACGAATTCAAAGATCCATCGCTTAACCAAGTATTACCAGCGTAAAGGGGTTTTACCAAAAGGCTGGACATATACGACGGAAGAGGCGAAGTATCTTTCTAGTTGAACATGAAAGAAGAGGCCTTGCGGCTCGCAGTCAAAGAATGGAAGGAGGCGTTTGAAGAAAGAGCCAAAGGCCCGATTAAGATTATTGCTCCGTCAACATCGGAAGGGATTACTGCGGCAGCTATTTTAACAAGGATATTACAGCGAAAACAAAAGGATTTAGTGATAACTTTTTCTGACATCAACGAGAAGGTCATCGAGGAATTGAGTTTTGATACAGTACAGACATTTATTCTTTTAGATGAAGGGGAGACGTCCTTAAGTGTATTAGAGGCAAAGCTCAAGCAAAAAGAGGTATTCTTAATATCCTCCCATCGAAGAACATTCGCGTCCCCTTCATTGCATCTCCTTTCTCCGATTGAAGAGCAGATCCAAAGCATGGCATTGCTTTCCTATCTGTTTGCTTTGGAAATGAGTCTAGAAAATAAAGATTTGGCAAAGATCGTTGTTCCATTGGTCTTTGATCAACAAGATAAGATCGCTGCGCAGGTAATTGAAGAAGCGAAGCAGGAGCACTTGCAAAAAGAAGGACAGGGATTTTTATTTCTTCATTCGCCTTTACAGCTTCTTCCTCAAGCGTTGGCAGAAGTAACCTCTCCATTTTTTCCAGGAATTTCTGGTTCAGAGCGGGGAGCAGTAAGTTTCTTGGAGAATCTTGCTGGTGAATGGAAAACAAAGCAGGGATGGAAGCGAAGCGTTGATCTGAATGAGGAGGAATGTCGAATTCTGACAGCTGCGTTGATCAAGAGAAAATGGGAAGCAGCGCCACTGAACCTTGAGCAGTTTGGCGAAATTTGGACAATGAAAGTGGAGTCAGAGCCAATAGCGATCCAAGAATGGGCGGAAATTGTAAAAGTCTGCGGAATCGTCAAGCAGCCGATTACTGGTTTGCGTATATGCCTGGGAAAAAAGTTATGGTTAACACAAGGAAGAATCTTAAAAAAGAAATACAACCAGGAGTTAGGGTCGGTTTTGGAGTTGTTCTACCAGCAGTCAGAGAAAAAAGAGTTAAAAGTAATCGATCAGATTTTAATCTGGGTATGTAAAGAGCAGTTCTCAGAGATTGCCTTGACTGAGGCTGTCCAGTCTTTGAAAAAAAATGCCGCACTGCAGAAATATGTTGTTTTTGGAATCCTAGGCTCAACAAAAACAGGAGACCATTTTTTATATATGACCACGATTCATCCAACTGCCCAGTTTGATGTGCTGATCAATGGATTAAGCGAAGCGTTCCCGCTAATGAAAAAGCAAGAGGGAGAAAAAGCGTGGTATACGTTTAGCCAGGCGAAGGAAGAGGAGATTTTGAATGTATTGGCGAGCCAAAGCAGTTCTATCAGGGTGGAAGAGCATATTCAGGAATAACGATGTACACTTGCGAGGGAAAACATTTATAAACAAACCACCTTCCCACTCAACAAACAAAATGGCAGAAAAACCACAAGCAGCAGCGCAGGTGCAGGAAAAAGCGAAACCTGAGGCGCCAGCAATCGCAGTCAAGAAGAAGAAGAAAAAATGGGTTCCAATTCTCGCGACAGAAGAGTTTAACGGCGCGTTATTAGGCGAAACATATGTCGAAGAAGCTGACTTATGCAAAGGAAAAGTTATCGAAACCAACTTAATGATGCTCACCAATGATCCAAAAAAACAGAATATGAAGATTAAATTTGAAGTCTATGAAGTGAAAAACAATCAGGCGTATGCGAAATTAAATGAGTTTGAATTGCTTGTTGCCCACATTAAAAGAATAACCAAAAAAGCGAAATCAAAAGTTGATGATTCTTTTACATGTGCAACGAAAGACGGCGTTACATTGCGCTTAAAGCCATTGATCATTACCAAAACAAAATCACACCATTCTATTCTGACAAATATTCAGAATGCCTCTCGCGCGTTCTTGACAGATTTCGCGAAAAATAATATGTTCCAGGAAATCATGCGGCAGATTATTACTGGTGATCTTGCGAAGGAATTGAAGAATCATGTCAAAAAATACCACGCGATTACTGGCTGTATGATTCGTGTGGCGAAGAAAGAAATTTAACTTCTTGTATTAAAAGGATTATTAAGTCGGCATATAAAATTCTAAAGAGGGAAGCATTGTTGCTGGTTTTTAGGTTCAGAACCTAATGCATTCATTTTTTTCATGTGCTATGACGAAACTATCGCTCTTTGTTTTAATATTCCTTTTGCACCTGGGCATTGCCTTCAGAGTCGAGTATTTTTACAAGAAGCGCATCTTTTGGTGCAATACAAGGCTCTTGCTGCATATTGTGTCTATACTTAAAATTAAGAAGACCATACTCTTTTGTTTGAATGCCTGCATCACAGGAGGTTAGACCATCATTTCCCATAATACAACTCTTATCATAAACGCCAAAACCATTAATAATTCCTGGTTCTACAGCTTTATTGCTTATTTTTCCAGAGAAGATATCTCCTCGAGCAGTAATAACAGCGTTTCCAGTGGGGGTGTTTGCGGATTTTTTCCCTAGAAACAGGTAAGCCCCACCAGATAAAAGTAAGATGATAATAAAAATGATAATAAAAATGGTTGCGATATTTTTCATTTGTTTATTCTCTCCTCTGCATTAAATAATAAGAGAAGTGAAACACTATATATTAATGCTTGTGAAACTAGTTGCATATTATAATTAAAGAGGTAAATAAATCAGAAGGCCTGGCGCATAAGGGCGGAGTGAAAAAAGAGTTTTAAAGAAGTTTCTTTTTCATTCAATTTTTAACCGTAATCATTATAAATGATACTAAAATTCGAGAA
>JACRKJ010000078.1 GCA_016219825.1 Candidatus Woesearchaeota archaeon
AAAAATGTGTCGGCGATAATCTTAAAATCATTTGGTGAGGATATTAAAGAAAAATATGATATTTATGTGCAGTTCCTTCAAACATACGAGGGGGTAGAAGGGGATTCAGCAAGTATTGCAGTCGCAACAGCGATTGTCTCAGCGTTAAAAAATATTCCAGTGCGCCAGGACACAGCTATGACCGGTTCATTATCCATTCGGGGCGAGGTATTGGCTATTGGTGGTGTTACAGCAAAAGTGGAAGCTGCTGTTGAAGCTGGATTAAAACAAGTTATTATTCCAAAAGCAAATGAAAAAGATTTAGTACTTTCAAAAGAAGCGCAGGAAAAAATAAAAATTTTGCCAGTGCATACAATTCAGGAAGTATTAAAACATGCTTTGGTTTGGGAAGGAAAAAATAAAGAAGTTCTAAGAAAATTAGAGAAAGCTTCTGCTTAAACTCCCCCGTAAAAAGAAGTAGGCAAGTGAAGAACTGCTGCCGTTTGTCTCGTCTTATAACGGGCAACAGCAATCGCAAACCCATTCCAATGAACATCAAGTCCAGGTTTCCATAATTCTGGTTTGGGGTTCGCAAGGAATATGACCTTGCCTTGTTTTCCACGGCGCCCGATCACTTCTTCAAGGTTAGAGGGGTATGTATCTTGCACCTCATCAATAATTGTAAGCCTATGATCAAATGGCACTCCTTGTATTCTGCTTAAATGATCAATTCTGAAAGGTTCATATCTGGGAAGATACAATCCAAGATTATGGACTAAATCTCCATTTGGACGGACAACAGTCAGGCTATCTGTGGCATGTTTACGCTCTTTTTGGGATAAAAACAAATCTTCAGCAGGTTCAAGGAAAGCGAATTCTTGTAATACCCGACGATAGTGGTCTGTATGTGTTGCTCCAAGAAGTGAAGCTCCTTCATAGGATGAGCTGTGGGTCAAAATAGAATGGATGGCTGCGCTTAGTGCGAGAGTCGTTTTTCCAGAACCTGAAAGTCCATTGATAAAAACAAGCTTAATCGATGGATCATAAAGAACTTCAAGGGCAATCCGCTGATGGAGGTTAAGTTTTCGTTCTCCAGAGCGCGGCCAAATCTCTCGAAGTTTTTTTTCGCGTTCAAGGGTCACTTCAATAAAACATTTCTTTTCAGGATACTCTTTAATTCCTTGTTCTGAAGGATGGACACAGCGATAAATCTGTTCTTTTTCTTTATCTTTAAGTACAAGAAATTGATTATACCTAATATTAAACCCACGAGGATGTAAATCACGGATTGCCTCATAAACAGCTTGGCCGGAAAGCACGTTGAACACTTTAGGATGTTCTTCCTCTTGTTGATGGGAAGATTCTATAGTCTCAATTTTATGATTAAGGGAGGAAACCCTTTCCGGATCATCCAATAAAATAATTCCTTCATCACGATCCTTTTCTACATCCAGTCCTTCATAATCAACAAGATTGGGAAGAAGGGAAGAGTCATCAATTCCATAAGAATAACGAAGGGATACTTGCATTTCAGGAAGACAAGAATGAACGAGGAGTTTATCAAGGGAAACGCCTTCTTTTTTGCATCGTTCATAAAATTGTTGAATTGCCCGTTCAGGACGATCACTAGAACGATCATCCCATAAATAAATCAAGGAAATTGTAGGGCTAATAAATTGAAAATCGAAGGGGGTGATTTCATTTTTTTTCAAATTTGCTTCTTTAAGTAAGCGGAGGGTGGTAGTAATATCTGAAGGAAGGGCATGGGCAAGTTCTGAAGAAAAGCCAGGTAACCGTTCAAGGTTACGATGATGTTGTGCAAGAAATTCGAGAAAACTATTAGGTAAAACAAAAAGACGGGAAGGAACTTTTTTCCCAGAGTGGGGATAAAGCGCGAATTCAGACATGCCGCGAAGGGCAAGCGCATCAGGGGTAGGAAGGACAATGGATTGATACTTGCTAAACAGTTCTTTAAATGAATCACCTCTTTTTCTAGGATTCATGAAGCAGTAATCCTCCTTCGAAGTTTTTCATATTCATGAAGAAGAACATGATATTGTGTGGGAAGCGAGGGTTGAAGGGAAAAAGTACTGAGCTGTCGAAGAGTAATATATACTTTATCTTCAGTCAATGTGTCGCTAGGAAGGAGGCATTCTTCAATCTCTTTTCCTAACTGGTGAGCTTCATTGGAAAGTGCAATACGCTTTTCTCTATGTCCTTCTAATCTGCGGTGAAGGGAGAGGGCAAAAATGCTTGTTTTGGTAGGGGAAGGAAAAAGGCGATAAATATTGCCTTCAATGCCTGCAGAAGTATCACGGCAAAGGCCGATTGAAGTCTCAATCAGGTCTGGAAGGTTTGGTGGGTAAGCATCAATCTTGTCAGTAAACCGTTCAATGCGTTGAATAAATAAAAGAAGTTCATAAATGTGGGATGCTTCTGCAGAAGGGGGTCGTGTGGGAAGAGGCTGTTCAGGGAAAGTGAAAGCGTTATAACTAAATGCAACTCCGACAAATCGTTGTCGTTCGTGATCATTGCGGACATTACGTTCTAATTTCTTGAGTTCATATCCAACAGTATGTACTTTTAATCGATCAGGATGGGGACTCATTCAAAAAAGCTATTTATCTTTTCTTTTAAAAGATTTTAGCCAATCAAGCCTAACTAATCCAACATTCATATTAAAATGGAGTTATGCTTCCCGTAATAACTTGTCTGCGAGAACAAAGAAATCAACTGGAGTAAGAGTAATGCCTGCGGCCCGCAGTTTCTGTAGCAAGCTCTTTCCTTCAAGGCGGGTTTGAATCTTCTGGATCTGAAAAAGGTCTATAAGTGTATGTGAACATAAATATCCACTTATAGGATTGAGCTTCAAAACAGTGTCTCGTTCTCCATCATGTACTATAAGTCGTTCTAAATCCACAAAAAGAGACCCATATTGAAGCACATTCTCCTTTCGAATAAATCCTCTGCAAAGTAATCTGTGCTCAATCAAGCGGGAGTAAATTGCTGAAAGAGAATGGTCTTGCACAAACTCAGAAAACGAATATCCATATAGGTCAGCAAAACTCAATTCAACATATAAATCTTGAAATCGATACACTCTACCCATAAATCTACTATACTCGTGCACTGAATTTTTGTAGCTGTGAAACGTTCTCTTGCCAGATTCAACAGAAAGGCGTCGTTGCTTCCAAATGCCGTGTACAAGGTGCGCGTACTCGTAAACGTTTCCATTTCGTTTTTTCACCTTTTTAATCCGTATAAACATGTTATTTAAGTTGGGCACAAGGAACATTATGAACCTTTTCGTATCATTGCTTCGTAATAACAAGAAAAACCTTTATTATCCACTATGATTGTCAAAAACGAATGGACCTAAAAGAGCAATTACAGCTTCTTCTGCAAAAACAATTAGGGCAGAATATAACTCTAGAAAGGCCAAGTAATCCAGAATTAGGGGATTTTGCTCTTCCTTGTTTTAGATTAGGGAAAAATCCAGAAGAAATACGAAAAATCCTCAAATTACCAAAAATAATAGAAAAAATAGAGATAAAGGGGTTATATATCAATCTTTTCTTAAAAAAAGAACAATGGGCAGCTCAAATAATCAAAGCTGTCCTAAAACAAAAAGAAGAATATGGTTCTTCAAAACAGGGAAAAGGAAAGAGAGTATTAATCGAACATACGTCTATTAATCCAAATGCATCCCCTCATGTAGGAAGGGCAAGAAATGCTTTAATTGGCGCATCAATTGTTAATCTTCTCAAATTTGAGGGGTATAAAGTGGATGTCCATTACTTCGTAAATGATATCGGCAAGCAGATTGCAATGTTGGTTGTCGCCGCGCAAGATAAAAAACCAGAATTCAACGACCTTCTCCAATTATATGTAGAATTCAATAAAAAGGTAGAACAAGATCCAAATCTGGAAAAAGAGGTTTTTAAGCTATTAAATGATTTGGAAGAAGGTAAAAAGAGCGTAAAAGCAAAATTCAAGCAGATTGTGGATATTTGTGTTCAAGGGCAAAAGAGGATATTCGAAGAACTCGATATTAAATATGATAAATTTGATTATGAATCAAAATTTCTCTGGAATAAGTCTACACAGTCTGTTTGTAATGCTTTGGAAGCGACAGGAAAGCTTGAAACAGATCAAGAAGGAAGAAAAGTGATCAACCTTGCAGGATTTAATCTTCCAATGAAAAACCCCATTCTTCCAATTACGCGGGCAGATGGAACTTCTTTGTATATGCTAAGGGATATAGCGTATACATTAGAAAAGATAGAAAAAAAGACAACAAGGAATATTGTAGTCCTAGGTGAAGATCAAAAGCTTTATTTCCTTCAATTAAAGGCAATCTTGTCATTGCTCCAAAAGCAAGCGCCAGAAGTAGTCCATTATTCCTTTGTGCTTCTAGAAGAAGGAAAGATGTCGACAAGAAAAGGAGAAGTAGTCCTATTAGAAGAATTTATGGCTGAGGCAAGGCAAAAAGCAGAAGAAGAGCTCAAAAAACGTGAATCCTCGCTAAAACAAGCAAAATCCATTGCATATGGCGCAGTCAAATTTGCATTCTTGCGTGTTTCAGCAGAAAAAAATATTACATTCACTTGGAACAAGGCGCTTTCTTTTGAAGGTGAATCAGCTCCATATGTCCAATACGCAGTAGTAAGGGCGAACTCCATTCTTAAAAGAGAGGTGATTCCACAAAAATTCAATGTGTTTCAAATAGTCCCAGCAGAGCAAGCGCTTATTCGTACAATTTCTATCTTTCCAGAAGTCATTCAAAATGCGGCAAAGCAGCTTCAGCCGCATTTAATCGCGAATTATGCCTTGGAATTAGCGAAGAAATTCAATGAATTTTATCATTTGGTTCCAGTTTTAAAAGCAGAGCCAAAAGAAAAAGCCTTGCGTCTTGCCCTTGTTCAGGCAGCAAGCCAGACATTAACAAATGCGTTGCATATTCTTGGAATCGAAATTCCAGAAGAGATGTAAGAGGGAAACCTTTTTATAAGGACATAATTCCCCATCTCTATGGCACTCGCAGGGTTTCATTTCAGCAAATTCACAGTTGAGCGGCTAAAGGTGTTTCAGCCTTCAGATCAGATCTCCACAGATGTGAAAGTAACAGACATTGTCTCAGAAGACATTGGAAATAATGAGTTGCTTGTAAAATTTATCTTTGAATTCTCTACCAAATATGGATCTGCTGGAAATGCGTTGTTAGCTGGTCAGGTCTTATATGTGGAGCCTACAGACAAAGGAAAACAAATCGTTGAATCCTGGCAGAAAGAGAAAAAAACTGATGCAGACTTGTTGCAGCAAGTGTTAAACACAATTCTATTTCGATGCAATATCAAATGTTTAGAGTTAGCAAATGAGGTTGGTCTCCCTCCTCATTTTGATTTGCCTCGTTTTCAATTTAACAAACCTGAAGAAAAACCAAAAAAGTAATTCTCTAAGCATATAATCTATCTTTTTAAGCAGTTAAGCACAGCTTTAAGCACATAATCCGTTATAAATATTCCACGAGCACAATCTTTTTATAAAAATCTCCCAAGAAGCGAACAAATGGATGAAAAAGAGTTCAAACAAAACATAAAACAATCATTCACTAATGCAAAAAACGATATTTCTCAGTTAAATCAAGAGCTTGAGACCTTAAAATCAGTTATTTTGCATCAAAATGAGGTCATTAAGCACTTAAGCGAACGGGTTATATCTCTCTTTGGACAGGCTCAAAACCCTCAAATTGATCCCTTTTTTTTGCGTTCCAGTGGAAATAAAGGGGTTAATCAATCAATCAATCAATCAATCAATCAAACACTAAGCACAAAACTCCCAATTCCACAGGAAAAAGAGGGGGTTCAAGCACAAAATTTGCCCATTGATACGTCAGACATCCCAGAAAAGATAATTATTCCAAAAATTGAGCAAACAACCCCAGAAATGCTTGGGGAAGAGTTTCAAGCCCTAAAATATAAAGTTGATCGCGTTTTTTTGCGTCTTTCCAAGCAGGAACTGAAAGTATTCTTAACCACATACCAACTAGATGAAGAAGGGGATGGACAAGGCGTAGTTTATACTCAGATCGCAGACAGGTTGCATCTCACAGAACAGTGCATTAGGGGTTATATTAGCGGTTTATTCAAGAAAGGGCTTCCTCTAGAAAAGAAGAAAATTAACAACAAACGCACAGTAATCTTCATAAACAAAAACTTCAAAACTCTAAACTTAAAGCAGAAACTCATTCAACTCTACTATGGGGATCCTCAGCAAACAACGTTATTTGATATTCCAAAGTAATCTTTTAATGAAAAACTTGTATTTTTGCCTTAATTTATCTTTTCCATTACGAAAAAAACAATAATCTTCCTTAAAATAACTCTCAATTTAGGAAAAACACACTTTTTTATCTATTTTTGTTTAAGATTATCGCTAAAATCCATCTCTTCCTCTTATTTTCAGGAGAGATTAGTTCTATTTTAGTAATTATCTAGACAATTAATCCTCACTTTTAGTATAATCATCCTAAAAACCTTCTTTTTGGCAAAAATCTAGTAGAGAATGTTCTCTCATTTTTTATTTATTCTCTATTTTATAACAAACTCTAACCATTTCCACGTTTATCAATAAAAATTTAGAAATTTTGCGTTTCAACACGTCGACGACACGTCGAAGACGTCTATAGACACGTCGACGACACGTCGAAGACGTCTACGACACATAGATAAAATCTCATTAAAAAAGGAAAGTTATAAAAAGTACGTTCAATCTAAAAGAACAAAAGAGCATGGGTTGGTTTTTTAAAAAAAAAGAGGAACCTCTGGAAAGAAAACACCAAGAGTTTCAGGAAAATGTAAAGACTTCTTTTACTCATTTAAAGAAAGATATGCATGAAATGGCAAATTGGATGAAAGAAATCCACATAAAAACCGAACATCATCATACAAAAACAACCCATCATGAAAAAAGAATTGAAATTCTTGAACAAAAACTTGAGCAGGTACTATTGCTCCTCTCTCAATTAGACCAAGAAGAACAATCACAAACAGTTGTTGCTCAAAAAGAAGAGTGGAAGCCTGCTCAAGAAAGTTTAAGCATTATTGATACAATCAATGAATTAACAACAACGCAAAAAATGATCTTCGGTGCGGTATTAAACCTCCAGCAACAATTTGGATATAATGCGGTTTCTACAAAATCTCTTGCAAAGGTTATATACCCTGATAAAGAGTATGATCAAGTCCGTTCTACATTATCAGAATATTTAGCGATGTTAGCAACATTTGGTCTTCTTGCAAAAAAAAGGAAGGGGAAGGAATCATTTGTAACGATCACTACTACAGGCCTAAAAATAGGAAAAGTCATTAAAGAAGAACAAACTCAGAGGGCAAAGGCAAGTAAAAAAAGGCGTTGATTTGGTATAAGTAACTGGGTCGATCTACAAGGTTTAAGTCAATTTCTCAAAATAAACATTAATTTGCAGGTATCTTTAACATACGTTAAATGCTGGCTAGAACTAATTGAAAATAAATAAGTTTTATAAACGAGGGTATAATTTCTCGCAATTCCATGGAATTAGACAATCAAAAAAAGCAAGGCTTAGAAGAGATCATAAATCTGCATCAAAACCCAAAATTTGAAAAAAAATTGGGATCGTTCTTGTATGGTGCAGTTGCGGGGGGATATCCAGGATTTATTTTTGGAGGGGCGATAGGAACTGTAATAGCTGCAGATCCAATCAAAAACGAGGAGGTATATCTTGCTTGTTTGATTGTGGGAACGATTGGAGGAGCTGTCGTTGGTGCAGTCGGGAACTATCTTTTAGAGAAAAGTCTATACAAAAAAGTCTGATTAAATAATTTAGGTATAAATAAAATGTTTTATTCTCTTATCTAATAAAATTCTAAGGAATAATTCAGCATTTCTGAAATGAGCCTATGAAAATATTATTGCCTAAAAGCATATCGCCACGCTAGGAGTGTTGATTCAACTTCACGAAGAAGATAACTTTTAGTGGGGGTAGTAAGGAGAGCGCTTTTTGGTCCATTAACCCTATTGTAAAGGTTTGTCCATGCTTCATCTAAAATACTTGGAATTTGTGCTTCTTCAGTTGGGGAAAAGGTGTACTTACGATCGAGGATGCATAATTCTTCTTTTAAGAGGTCAACAAGGTCTTCACTGATCTCTCGTATTGTGACAGCCATAAAAAAGGAAAGAACGATACACGTAAAAAGGTTATTATTCGGCAGCTTTTTAATGGTTTTGGCATTTGTATTTTAATGGGACAGCAATATGCAACAGTGATTAGGGAAGCACGCAAATTTCAATTCTTTAAAGGCGACGTCCATGTTGAAATGATTAAGTTACGCGCCAATGGTAGAGAATTAATATCCCCAAAAGAATGCATTGAACAACGTTTATATGGCCTTCCAGAAGATAAAAAGATGTTACGAAACAATCCTGTAGACTCCTATTGTGCATTCGTTCCTAGTAAGGTTGGGGACGAAATAAAACTCGTGCAAAAGGATTCTTTAATATACCAAATAGTGGGTGGTTTAAACATGTTTGGTGCATCGCCAATTACACAAGAACATTATGATCAGCAACAAGGATTAAAACTTACGAAAGAAGAAGTGAGAGCATTTTGGGCTGATTGTTATACCCTTCCTGCAACAAGAAGAAAAGTCTGGGAATTTCTCGCAGAAGGGGATGTAAAGCTTGTACAGGCATATGAACAGGATGTTTGTCAAAACATGGGTTTAAGTTTTGACTATGTAATGGGAATCCATCTTCCACACTCAAAAGGATTAAGGCTATTGCGGATTGGATCTGTTTGCAGGAGAGAAAATCAATTTCTACACGATCGGGAAAGTAATGTCTTTGGTGGCGACTCAGCCACGTTTAGTATATTTGGTTATTTGGCTAGTGTAGTGCCAGAGATGCAGGATTTACGCGAAAAATCAGATCTCGAAGCCAGAACAGTATAATTCTTTCGTCAAACCAAACATTTTTATATAAAAGGTAGACCTAAGATACATTAAGTCTACTCAAAAATGGCACAAAAACTATCCATAAAACCCATAACGAAGCTCAAAAACAAAACAGTTATTGTTACATATGTTGTAAGCCATGATCAATTGCATATATCTTGCGGCCAGTTAGAGCGAGTTACGCAGACTGCGTTATATCTTAAAGATGGGGCTTTAGACATAAAACTTCCATTTGGGACAGGCGACGCCCCCCCAACAGCGGTTCTCGATGTAGTTTATTTAGAAAAAGGAAAAAACGCGTTAGTGTATGCGCATGAAAAATATCTCGCGCTGTATGCACAGCATGGTTCTCTTGAAGCGAGGGTAGGTGAACAGCATTAAATTGTTCTACGCCCAAGATCTAAGTTTAATTGAGGCGCATGCTGAACAGCGACAACAAGAGTCTGTTCTTGTAGAGATAGTGCATTTTGTCCTAAAAAAAGATGAATACCAGCCAAGAGCAACTGGTTCTTATGAAACACTGGATAAAATGCTAAAAAGCGGGGTAGTGATTAGCGGGTTAGAATATCATCTCGGAGTCTTTAATGGGATGACAGAAGGAAATGCCTTTTCATTAGGAAGGAAGATCCAAGCTCCAGGGAAAGAAAGATTAATCTCCTCATTTTGGATCAAACAAATAACAAGAACAGATGGTGTTGTGTTGTACTATGACCCTGTCGTGGCGAAAGAATGGAATGAAGCCCAATATGGAGTTCCGCAGGAATATACATCTCCGCAAAAAAGAAAAACTATTCATAGAAAAACGAATAAAGGGTATACTATAAAACGTTAATCAAACACAAAAAAGGTGATTAAAATATTTGAGCAAGAATTAAAAAAATTAGAAACTGAACTGCGCATTCGTGGTTTTACGCAGAAGACGGTAAGCACGTATAATCTGCAGGTTTCTCTATTCTTGAACTATCTTCAAAAAGATCCAACATCCTTGGAAGAAGACGACATTAAACAGTATCTTGCCCATTTAATCGCGGAGAAAAAGCAAAAACCGTCAAGTGTGGGGTTGTCTTTATCTTCAATCAAGTTTTTTTTCATAGAAATCCTCAAAAAACCAGAAATTGTGGTTAATTTGAAATCTCCAAAGCAGGAGAAGAGGATTCCAACAGTTTTATCCAAGGAAGAAGTCAAAAATATTCTCAATGTGATTGAAAATCCAAAGCATAAATTAATGATTGAAATAATGCTTTCTTCTGGATTGCGGGTGGCGGAGATGGTGTCATTAAAGAAGCAGGATATTGATTTTGAAAACAAATTGATTCAAGTGCGTTCCGGAAAGGGAAAGAAAGATCGAATAACAATCATTTCTAGCACAACCTTAGATTCATTAAAACAATATTTAGGAACAGTTCCAGAGACATCTGTCTATATTTTTACTGGACAAAAAGAGCACATTTCTATTAAAATGGCGCAAAAAATCATTAAGAAGGCGATGGTTGACGCTGGAATGCGAAAAAATATTTATTGCCATGCCTTGCGATCAACATTCGCGACATTACTATTGGAAAACGGGGTGGACATTCGTATTATCCAAACATTATTGGGCCATTCAAATCTTGCAACAACTGAACGTTATACAAAAGTGTCGCAGGAACAATTGAAAAAAGTAAAAAGTCCATTGGAGAATATTTAAGCAAAGATTAAATATTATAATCAAGACAGAGAATAAATATTATGACTAAAAATTAAATTATTTAAGCAAATAAAACTAATAAGATCTAATCAATGCCTAAAATATATAATCAGATGATAAATTAAAATATCTAATCAAAAATAAAAAATAATGATCATATAAAAAACAAAACTCTTTTCAAGAGGGAAAAGAAAGAAAATGCATGCGTCAGACATCAAAAAATTTGCGGCAGGAAATAAAGCGGATGCGAGCCTCATTAAAACAACTGCAATTGGAAAAACAAAAAAAATTGGATAGGAATAATTGCCTAAAATGCAAGGAAGATGCTGGAAAAAACTTTATCTTAATTTACAAAAAAGATCATACATTAAAAGGAAAGGTATGCAGTCAATGTTTTGAAAATAAGGGGTAAGTGGATTATTTTGAAAGTAATTTCATTCTTTCTTTCTCCACATGCGTATAAGATCAAATAACAATCCAATGAACGCCCCGGCTAAAAACGTGACAATCCCGGAAAGCGCAACAATCAAAAGATTTGGCAGTTTAAAAAATAAAAATGGTTTAATCGATGTTCCTAAATCCTGCACAAAAAAAATAGAATAAAAATATTGGAAAAATAAAATAACACTGACGCCAATCCAAAATAACAATGCGACAAACCCGTACTTAAGCCAGTGGCGTTGACCAAATTCCATCTTCTTTCACAAGTTGTCTACAATAAATACTTTTCGAACTAATACTCTTTTTTTGAGTAATAAACAAACACTGCGATGCCTGCGAGCAAAAGCGTAAAAAATATCGTAAGGAATATGCCTGCATCTTTCAATAAGAATAAGAAGAAAAGAAGCGCCAATGAAAAGACATACAAACTTCTTGATCCAAAGAACATGCGGAGTCCATCCAATCCAGGCAATGGGAGCAGATAACACAAGGCCATTACAAAATTCATCCACGCGAAACCAGAAAGAAATCCAACCCTGCTGCTCAGTGCGTAAAACAATAGGAAAAGCAGTAAATTCGCGAGAGGACCCGCAAGCGCGATCTTCGCTTCTTCATAGTCCGTAATATGGATAAACTTTCTTCCAGCTCTCGCAGTTTCTGAAGGGCCAAGTTGATAAGATGTAACAGCGCTGAATGCAAGCTGCCCGCGCGAGAAGAATGAGAGGAAAAATGCGAGAATTGCTCCGACTGGAACGCCTTTTCCTTTTGGCAATTTTTTTTTCAAGCTGACGCGTGTCAAATTCCAAAGTCCAAACGTATATCCAACAGCGTATCTTCTGGCGAAGAACGCATGGCTCGCTTCATGAAAAAAAAGAGCGATCGCTGCAGAAAGGATCATAAGAAAAAAATTCAGCAGCCAGTGCTGCAAAACAAATGTTTTTGCCCCGTCTTCAA
>JACRKJ010000077.1 GCA_016219825.1 Candidatus Woesearchaeota archaeon
ATTACAGCTCAATAATTCGGCAATTTCATTTTGTGTCTTTCCATTTTCATCCCATTGGATGATTAATTTACGCTCTTTTGTTGAAATCATAATATAAATACGCAGAACTTATTTATATGCCTTTCTTTTGTCGCTAACTATATTATGAGAATCTTTATTAAGTGGTAACAGGACAATTGCTTGGGCAAAGAATTTCTTTTTTGGACGTTTTTTTCTTTTTTCATTTTACAAAATTATATAAATCACATTTCTCTCTAGCTTGGTATGAAGGAACTTTCAAAAACAGAATGGCAGCATATTTACAAACGCGTTCCCAGACTCTGCATTGACCTTATCCTTTGCCACAAACAAAAGGGCATTGTCCTCATCAAACGGGGAAATAATGACTCTGGGCCTGGCGTGGGAACATGGCATCTTCCTGGAAAGACTATCCTTTTTGGAGAGACAATGCATGAGGCAATCAACAGGATTGTAGAAAATGAAACTGGACTTCAGATACTCTTAGAAAAATTCTTAGATTATCATGTTTATCCCCTGGGCGTCGCGTTTGGCTACACGATCTCCCTTGTTTTCTCCGCAGAAGTGATTTCTGGTGAGTTGCATGACCATGATGGCAGAGAAATCAAGTATTTTCAGGAACTTCCAAAGAATGTCGGTTTTGGGCAGGAAAAGATTATTCTTGACGCAGGCTTTCCTTCTTTTCAGCAGATTTATAAATTGTGAATCTTCTTTTTCTGCATGCGACGGCAATTGTTTTTATTAAGTATTTTCGTTTTTCTTTTTGTCCCTATAGCTTCTGCTCAAACCCTGCCCGCGAACCTCCAAAAGATCCAGCAATACAACCAAGAACAAGCTTTGTATTATGTCACGAATATCTCTTTTGTTGTCGCATTTTTAGCAGGCATTCTGAGTTTTTTAAGCCCGTGCATCCTGCCATTGATTCCCGCTTTTTTTTCATATACCTTTAAAGAGAAAAAGAATATCACAAAGATGACATTCTTCTTTTTTTTAGGATTTTCATTTATGTTCACGATTATGGGGATTTTAGCCGGCTTCTTAGGAGAATCCATCGCTGGACTACAAATCCGCTATCCATCCTGGGTTTCAATCGCTGGACTATTTTTGGTTGGATTTGGGATATTAAGCATTTTCGGAAAAGGATTCAGCTCTATTATCCAATTTAAACGCGTTCCTGGGCAAGACACATTCGGAATTTTTTTATTTGGGATTTTCTTCGCTTTAGGATGGACCGCATGTGTCGGGCCTATCTTAGCTGGCGTCTTATTAATTGGAACCACCTTGAAGAATTACGCTTTGACTGGCTTGCTGTTTTTCGTGTACTCATTGGGGATCGCTGTCCCGCTGTTTACTTTGAGTTTTGTGTATGATAAATTAGACCTCCACCAAAAAAAATGGCTGAACGGAAAACCACTGGAGTTTGCATTATTCGGAAAGAAGATTTATACGAATTATGTCAGTGTTTTCGCAGGAATATTATTAATTTTTATGGGGGTTGTGTTTATTGTGTATCGCGGAACGTATTTAATCAATGGATTTGACCCGCTCCACATTAAACCCTATTTTTATTCGCTTCAAGACAAATTATTCACCGCGCAAAAATACCTTTTATTCAGCGTGGCAATTATTCTTTTTTCTGGATTAACCTATATTGTCTGGAAAGGATTGAGAAAACGTTAAATGTTTGTTTTGTACCATTCAATGCTTCTCTTAATCCCTTCTGCAATCGGCACCTGCGGATTAAAATTCAATACCTGCTTCGCTTTTGTGATGTCCGCAACATACTTGACTACTTCGCCTGTCCTATTGTTTGTTACTTTAATCGGCGTAGAAACGTTCATTTCTTTTTGAATCATCTGCGCAACTTCCAAAATCGTTGTTCCCTGGCCATACGCAAGATTAATCACCTCGCCATTGACTTTTTCAAAATTACCTATAATCTGCATAACACCAGCGACGCAGTCAGAGATATACGTAAAGTCCAGCATCTTGTCCTTTCCAAAAACTTTTAACCCGTTTCCTTCCTTGCACAAACGATAGAATAATGGAACGACCCGATTGCTTTCATCGTATTTTCCATACACATTTGAAAAGCGCATAATCACAGCCCGCATATTATAACAGTGCCTATACGCGTGCATCAACGCCTCGCCAGCAATTTTAGAGGCTGTATATGGACTTTCACAATTCTCCATCCTCGCTTCATCTTCTGCATGCGTGAATTTTTCTGTATTGCCATAGACTTCCCTGCTTGAAGAAAATAAAATCCTAGGAACATGATTCTTTCTCGCAAATTCCAGGACATTCCACATCATTATAATATTGTCTTTCGCCATTTCCGGCTTTTTGACTAAATCATAGACTCTCGCGTTCGCAGCTAAATGAACAATCAAATCATACTGGCCGTTCAACGCCTTTAACCTTGGTTTTTTCCGCAAGTCAATGATAGACGTAACAGCATCAACAGCCTTATTCCATTTGTTTTGTTTCATATCAACGCCTTTTACGCCATATCCTTTTTCCAATAATGCTTCACATAACGCTGTTCCAATCGTCCCAGAACTTCCTGTTACCAATACTTTTTTTATAGAACCATCCATATTGATTACGCACTTTTATCCCTTTAAAAAACTTTCCTGTTGTTTTTACCGCACTACTTTTTAAAAATAAAAATGCATCGAAGACTTTCGCTTATCTATTAAAGATTTTGATAATCCTCCAGCACAATCCTGTCAATGTTCTCTAAATCCCGGATAATGTACAACCGACCATTGCCAATTTCCACCATCTGTTTCGCGAACGTCTCAGCTTCCCTTTCCAAACCAATTCCAATCAGCGAAATAGAAATTCCCAACGCCGCCGCCTGCTCCACCAACTCCAATGTTTTTTGTTTTGGATCGTCCCCTACTGTGGGCATCGCGTCTGTTAAAAGAATGATATGCTTTGTGACATTCTCATCTGGAAATAATTCCATCGCTTTTTCAATGGTTAAAGCGATGTCTGTCTGCTTCTTCGCCTTGACTTTCGCAATGCTTTTGACAAACAATGAAAAATCTGAAGTTGGATAAACCACTTCCTCGATTTCCGAGCCAAAGACCAATAATCCCACTTGATCACGTTTTTCAATAGCCTGGAACGCCAACGCGATCCCCGCTTTCTTGCAGAGCGCGATCTTCTTTCCTTTCATGCTGCCTGACGCGTCCAACCCATATACCACATAAATTTTTCCCCTGCCAGAACGCGTAAACACCCTTAGATCTTCCTCTTCCAACATTTTATGATGTCTTCGCAACGCCAACTTCATGGATTGTTTTAGAGCAATATCCCGATACCTGTCATGCCGCTTCCAGAAACGAATACTATCTTTTTCCCCATACTGCTGAATCTTCTTTGTTTCTTTCTCGCCAATTCCTTTTGCCCTAAGCTCATCTAGCTCTTCCATGCTGGCTACTAATGAAGCAAGCTCTGTTCCGTGCTCTGTTATTGTCCCTTCTTTGTCAATTAACTTTTCTTCTTTCAGCGCCTGGACACGTTTATTCATCTGGGCTTTTAACTGCCGTTGATATTCTGGGAATTTTATATTTTTTCTTATTGCTGAAACATCCTCACCTGTAATCAACCTTAACATCTTTTCACCGTAGACAGACTGGGCGTTTTTGAAATCCTTGACAATCTGCTCAAACACCATGTCAGGATTAAACGCGTTCAGACCTTGACTTGCGGCTGTATCCAATAACTGCCCCTGATCTATCCTCTCTTTATTCCCTTCAATTAGAGAATGGGTTAATCCCTCATCAAAACCAGTTCCTTCCTGCTCCTCTGCTTTTTCCCATTCCTCTACTTTTTCGACGCTAGGGAACATCACTTTGTTCTTTTTCTATTTTTTCCCTAAATTTACTAAATTCTTTTTTGAGAAATTCTTTTGGGGAGATCATAAATTTTAAGGAAGGTTTTAATCTGATCCTATGGGCAATAACAGATGTAAACGCCTCTAGAATATCATCCCAATCTACTTGTTTTTTATTCCGTAGATATGCATTGGATTGCGCGCGTTCATACAGCCCTAATGACGCACGAACGCTTGGGACTCTTTCCAAGTTCTCATTCTGCCTCAATGTCTGGATAAAATCAACAGTCGTGGTCAAAACAGGATCTGGGAATTCCACTTCTTTTAGTTTTTTCCCTTTTTGCTGGACGATTTTCTTTTCTATAACTGTATCTTCTGGATGGCTTACAAAAATTAAATCAAACCTGTCTAATAATACTTCGCTTAATTTTTCCGTTCCTGCGAAATCTTCTGGATTCATTGTGCCGACGAAAATAAAGTTCGCTTCTAAATCCACATCATAACTACCAATCGTCGCTTTTCCTTCCTCTAAAACCTGGAGCAGCGCGTTTTGCAATTTTTCCGGACAGCGGTTTAACTCATCGAAGAATAAAACCCCTTGATTTGCCTTGAACATTTTTCCCGGCGTGAAACTTTCAATAGCCAATGGACCAAACTTCAACGCTTTCATTGGATCAATATCACCAAGCACATCCTCGACTGTCAAGTCTGGACTTCCCTGCAACCTGATAAATCGCTCAATCCCTTTGATTTTTTTTGTTTTCTTCGTTATTCCAGCCTTGCATTCAGGGCAGACTGGTTTTTTTGGATCGCAATGAAACGGGCAGTCATTGACCTCAATTTCCGGCAATAGTTTTGCAATATTTTTTGCTAATGTTGTTTTTCCAATGCCTGGAGCGCCAACAAGGATAATATGCCTGTCCATCAACAACGCTGAAAGAATCTGATGCTTCGCAGCATTTTGGCCGTAAATGTCTGTAAATGGGTCTTTTCCGCGGTATTGCTTTAAGGTTTCTGACAACATTTTTTCGCCGTACGCTTGAAAGTATATAAGGATATTGTTTTAGCTTTTTCATGCAAAACCTTTTTATAGTCCTTTTTAATAAGAAAGAGCAATGGCAAAAAAGAGCAGTGACAGCAAAGACGCATTTCTTGAAAGTCAAACAGAACTTCTTCATGCTTTAAAAGAATGCACTGACGCACAGACAAAAGCTTCCCAGCAATTAATGGATCGCATGGACAAGCTTCTTTCCTTATTTGAGGAAGCTGCGAAACAAGTTGGGGAAGTGGAAAGCGTTGAAGGAAGAGTCAATGCGTTAGCGACAAAATTAGAAAGCCTCCTGGATCAGAATAAATCCATCGCGCAGGGACTGATTTTACTTGAAAAATATGTTCGAGGAAAGACCAGACTTGAGCCAAGCATGGAGACTTCAAAACCGTTGGTATAATGGAAGAGCCGCAGTTTTTGGTGAATGAATTTCTCATTGATGACAAACCCGCGTTGCAAAAAGTGATCCGCACTGTTGAACGAAAACAGAGTCCAGCTCTACGGCGAGCGCAATTCTTGAAAGCGTATACGTTTGCGTTATTCCGCGTTTATACGAAAAAAAGAAAGGAATGGAACAATGAAACACAGAGAAAACAGGAAGAAAAAAAACAATTAAAGCTGTTATTAGAACGAAAGAAACAGCTTTTACTGCAACAATTACAACTACACCAACAAACAACTGAATCTCCAGTTAAAACAGAACCTCTTGTAAAACCAGCCGCCCAATCACCACCAGAAGCGCGGCCTGTTATTCATTCACAAACATCCCAAGAAGTATTTGTGCGAATAGAAATAAAAGAAAATAAATATATCGTGCATGAGCCAATTTTATCTGAGCAAGAACAAACATTTTTAGATGCTGTTATCATGAATGTCCCTGAACAGGTTCTTTCCCAGCCAGAACAACTGCACATGTTCTTAGCGCAGGAAGCTGGAAAGCAAAAATTACCATTTACACCGCAGCAGGTAGACCATTTACGCTATTATCTTGTTCGCGACCGCTTGAAGTTCGGCGTTTTGTCCCCTTATTTTGAAGACAGCTCGCTGCAAGAAATTTTGTGCAACGGGCCAGACCAGCCATTACAGGTAAGCGCTGATGGACATTCTTTTTTACAAACAGAACTTTCGTTTCCTAAGGATTACTTAGACCAAATCATCCAGCATTTCGCACAATTACTAGAACAAACACCAACAGCTGAAAATCCCTTTGTGACTGGAACGATTAAAGAATTCACCTTGCAAGCGAACATTAGCACCCCTTATGCACAATCAAAGTTTATATTGAGCAAATAATTATTTTCCTTTTTTCTGCCACAAATAAAACTCAATCGTTATTGCAATAATCCCCAGAAAGAAGACAATTAATGGCGTGCTTTCTTTTACAACATTCTTTTTTGGTGTTTGTGTCTGTAGCACTGGGATTGTGACTGGTTCTCTTTTCTGAACATATTCGTTTGTTAATTCCTTGACTTTCGTTGTTTCAACCACATTCCCAGATTCACAGGGCAACGGGCAGCAGACAAACCCATCCCAATTTTTTAATAACCTGGTTTTACAGGTCTGCGTTTCCGTGCATTTGTATCCTTTCTGCAACGCGCAACTGCAATCTGCGTCGCCGTCAAAACAATCTACTTTGCAGCCATCTTTTGGCTCGCATGTTGGAATCGCATGCGCTGGAAGAAGATACAATAAAAAAATAAAAAGAAGAATCCACCCTTTTTTCATCATCCATTTTTTTATGTCCAGCTTTAAATAGATTCCTTTTTCTCCGTTAATTTCAGATATTCCGGACAGCTTAAAAATTCCTCTTCCTTGATTTCATCCACGATAAAATAGACCTGCTTGTCCTGCAATGGAACCTGCTTCTCAACCTGGTCTAAAAATACATTCACGTCTTTTAATTCCTGAAAGATCCCTTCAGCCATAAAGTCAAACCCATGGCTTAATTTGTAGACGGAATTCACGGATTTATGGTTTGTTAATATCTTCTGCAGCTGGTCTCTCTGCTCCCTGCTTACTCTTAAGAAAAAAGTCGCGCGCGTATGGAATCCCAATTTCGAGAAATCCAACAAGCAGGTATGGCGTTTAATCACGTCACCCGTATAGTGCTTTAACCGTTCGTATAATGTCGAGACAGGAATCGCTGTCTTTCTGCTCATTAATGTCAAGCTTTCCCGTCCGTTTTCCCGTAAGTTCGCAATAATTAACAGTTCTTTGTTTGATAACATGGTTTTCACCACCTCAAACAGTATAAAGCGGTATTTCTATTAATGCGTGTGGCTTAACGTATATAATGCGCCTTATAAAATTATTAAAAGCAGCTTCTTAGCAATACTCTATGAAACGAAAAGTAATCCAGCTTGCTGGGCGGACTGTTGTCCTTTCCCTGCCACAGGAATGGGTCAAGAAATATTCTATCAGAAAAGGAGACTCTTTGGAAGTGCAAGCATCTGCGAACCAGCTTGTTATTTCCACCGCGTTTAAATCCACAGCCTCGATTGTTTCACTTCCTACAGCAGGATTAAATGAACGCAGTTTTCGCTTGGCGATCTCTGGATTACACAAAGCAGGCTACACTGAAATTTCCCTTTCTCCTTTAAACCCGCTTGTCTTGCGGACATCACAGGATATGCTGAAGAATTTATTATTGGGATTCGCTGTTTTAGAACAGACTGAGAAAAAATGCGTTTTGCGGACTACTGGACAGGATTTAGCTGAACAATTCCAGCCGAGTCTACGACGAGCGTTTTTAGTGACATTATCACTAGCAGACCAAAGCTATGAAAAAATGAAAAACAACCAGTTCCGCCACCTTCCAGAATTATTAGAATTGGAGCAGACCAACAACCAATTAACCAACTTTTGCGAGCGGTTATTAACGTCCACAGGATATACAGACACAAAGCAGAGCTGTTTTTTGTATGTTGTTGTCTGGAACTTAGAAAAGATCGCGGATGACTACAAATTTATCTGCCAGCGTTTTTATCATTCGAAAAAACCATTTTCTCCAGCACTCTTGGAAATTTATGCAGAGATAAATCTATTTTTCCATTCGTATTATACTTTATTTTACACCTTTAGTTTAGAGCAATTAACCTTCTTGAGCAAAGAAAAAGAAAGAATAGAACAAATGATCCACGCGACACCAACAGCAACACCAGAAGAATTATTACTATTGCATTATTTATTCAGCATTTTAACAAAGATAACAGACTTCTCCGCCAGCTTTTTAGCATTGCATTTCCTGCACTAATTTTCTTTTACAAATAACCGATACTTCTCATCGCCCTCTAATTCCAAGAGAATCCTTTTTATGATTATTTTTTCAGGATCCTGCAACAAGTTCACCCGCTCCTTTAAGTCATGGAAGCTCGCGAACGGCTGGGTCTCCCTCGCAGCCAAGATTTCCATCATGTGCTTCTTTCCAATGCCTGGAAGCAGCTCTAACTGATGCCTTCGCACATTTATCGGGCCAGCTTTGTTGAAGAAATCCAAGAAACGTGTTGGCTGTTTTTTAATTAAATCATCCAAGACAAAATCCAACTCTCCCCGCGCAGTTCCTGTTAGTTTTGAAGGATAGATCTTTCCCACAATATGGTGGATTTTATCCCGCTTTCCCTCGCCAATATACACTTCCTCATACGGCTGGAGAAAACAATCTTTTTTTGGCACTAATTCAAGCAGAACTAAGGTTTCTTTTCCCAACGCCTGAGCAATCGGTGTTTTCTTGTGCATGGGGCGCTTGTCGAATGGATATCCATTTGGCAGGAAGTCCAATACGATCGCACTTTCTTCTTTGCTGCTCATGGTTGTTGGTATAAGATAAAATATACATGGTTATGAATGAATTGTGTCTACAATTTTCTTTAAATCTTCCGCTTTCACAGTAATATTCTCTCCAGAGAACAATACTTTCAATACGTCTACATTCTCCGGCATTACATCGATGATCTTGATGATATGCTTATCACGTAAACGAGGAACATTCAATTCTGTTACTTTCTGCTTCAATTCCTGGATTTTTTCTGCAGCAGGCAATTCTTGATCAACTAACTGCTCATATACCTTCGCAGCGCGGAAGTTCAATTCTTTTCGTTCCTGCTTTAATTGATCCAATTTCTGCTTCAATTCCGCTGTTGTAATCGGCGTTTGGCTAATGGTTGTGATATCCATGATTATACCTTCCTTAAGTGCACGGGGTGGACAATAACTGTCTTCTTCAAGGTGAAATCGTTAATTTGTATTTCGTAGCATGAACCTCGTTTTTTGCGTATTTCTCCTGTTTTTCCATGGAATCTTGGGAAATACATCCCATTTTGAACGCTCGGCTCGGCGATTAAATACACTTTGTCTCCAGGCTGGAATGTCTGAAAATACCTGCTTAAGCTTATTTTTCCTTTTCTTCTGAATGGTTTTGAGAACTTATCCCTTGTTTTTCTTCGAAAACCACCAATTCGCTTTGTCATAATGGTCTTGAGGGGGTTAATTATTTATATGCTTATCGGTGATTCTTTTCGTTCACGCCATGGTGCATTGTAACGTTAAAGGGAGTTATTCTCAATTAGATAGTTTTGATTTGTGAAGATTTTTAACATGAACCTCTAATAAAGATTGGTAATAACTTTCATCTTTACCACGAGTTAATCGTATCTCACCCTTTCTAACCTTGTCAACCCTTATAGCGTGCCACAGCACCTCATGGACTTTAAACAATTCTGTATAGAGATTAACTCTCTGTTCAAATAATCCTGTTTTTCCCTTATAAATATCCAACATTTCTTCTTGTGTTTCTTGGCTAAGCTGATTTGATCTAAACAAGGATGAAATTTCAAATGCTCTGTCACCAACTCCTGCATGCTCCCAATCTATCAAGTGTAAGGTATTATCAGAAGAGAGGATAATATTTTTAGGATGTATACCTGTATGAATAAGCCCTAATTCTGTTCCATCAAATAAATTAAGACTTTCTCCTATTAACCTTCTTACATTATAATGAGATTTCATAACTAAGTTATAGGTTTCGTCTCTTCCAATTCTCCTTTCATATTCAATCAATTGACTATGCGCATGTCTGGGAAATATTTCAACATACTCCCTACAGCTTTTTATATCTCTTTTGAAACCTTCGGAGTTTATGATCTGATGTGGAAGAATTTCTGTTAATTTATTAAGGATAGAGACTAATTCATCAGCTCTTTTATCACATTCCGTATCTTTTAGGGTTCTCCCATCATACCGTTCAAGAACCATAAACGGAAAAGTAAAAGAAGCATCATCATAAACAAAAGCTCTTGGCGCAATTTGGTATCTCTCTAAAGATTTAAGTTTATCATATTCTGCACGAAAAAATGATACATCTTTCCCCCCAACCCCATTAATCTTGATAAGATAAGGTAAATTGTTTATATCAACAAAAAATATAAAATTTGACTCTCCTGAACTAGTACCAACAATATTTACATTATTAATCCTATCTTCTAGACCAAGTGCCTGTTCTGGATACTTTTTCATTCTGTCTATAAGTTGTCTTTCAGATATCATTTTTCTCAAATATATACAATTTATCAACTCCTAAACTTCCTGTGTTTGGGAGAACCGAAGCTATTTTATTTAACAAAGAATTTGATCTTGGCTGCTTGCCAATTCTTCTTAGGATTTTTGGTAATTTAACTCTTGTAAGAATATAATATATTGCGGTTGGGTCCTCTGAATGAATAACTCTAAACGGCGTTTCACTTTGAATGTCTCCAATAAATTCCTCATCTAACGTTAAACAATGATATGGAACTACTATTTGCTCTAATCCTTCTTCATACCTCATCTCATTAAGCCTGTCATATCCTTCTGTAAACAAATCAAAAACAAATAGTCTCCCAGAATTCCTTGTAACTCTAGCCATTTCTTTTATAGCATTTATCTGGGATTTCCTTGAGGGCAAATTAGATATGGCTCTTTTGGCATAAACTTTATCAAAAAAATTATCTGTAAAATCTAAGTCTAATAGGTCAGCTGTAATAAAGTGAATATCTTGACGATTTCTTAGAGTTGCTAACTCCTTGGCAAGTTTAATTGTTTCCTCACTAGCATCAACTCCCCAAACTTTAGCACCATTAGGTGGAACAACGTAAGTAGTGGTATGTCCATTTGCACATCCCGCATCTAGGATTTTTTCTCCTTTTTTTGGTTTTAATCTTGCTCTCAAAACTCTATTTTCTCTATGATTAAGATATATATCTGGCATGCCCAATTCTTCACTTAATTTATATTTTCTCGCTCTTTTTCTCCAAAACTCACTATTAAGAATTCTACGAGAATCTTCAATAAAAATATCTTCATCTTTCTTAATTTCAAGTGCATATTCTCTCATTATTTTAAGGTCTTCTCCATTTGCAGTTGAGGCAAGATTGTCTTTTCCACAATAAGGATAAGAAATAACTATAGGTTGTTTTGGTCCACTACATTTGCCAGAATAATCAATAAATATCTCTCTACCACTTAATAATTCCTCTATAAATTGGGAAAATCCCCCATAGTATGATACTATTTGTTCAACTGCAAATCCTCCAATTTTTGCGCCATACAATCTTTTATTCTTCAAAAATTGTTTTGTTAATAAAACATCAGAATGTTGATATTCAGTCAAATGTTCAAGAGTGAAATCTGGATGGTACAGCATATCAGCATCAAGATGCTCTTCACGCTTTCTATCCGAGGTTGTTGCACCAATACTAATAGAAAAATATTGGTAAGTTCCATTAACCTTGTCCCTAACCAATTTAGGATGTTCTGAGAATCCATCTAAACTAAAACCATCCATATTTAAGAACCTATTTCTAAAATCGGATCTATCAAATTTTTCAAAAACCATTATACAATCTATATCCCTACATCCGCGCAAGAAATTTCCTGTGGCTGCAGAACCAATAACCTTAACTTTTACAGAACCTGAATAGTTTACAAATTCTGATTCTATTGTACTAACTAAAGAATCCCTAATTCTCTCTACTCTTTGTTTTTCCTCAGTCGATGGAGAGATAATGTCTAAAAGTCTTTGGTATTTCATTATAATCTTGCTATAAAGCTCCTCCATTCATCAAGTTTACGTTTTGTGCTTCCATCAGAAAGAAGTTGATTTGCTAATTCATATCCTTCTTCTATATTTCTAGATTTTCCAGCTATGTAAAATCCGGCTCCTGCGTTAAGAGCAAGCAGTTCAGATACGGGAGAATTTTCTCCATTAAAAGCCCTTAAAACTCTCTCCGCATTTTCTTCTGGAGTTTGTGAAGCTAATACCTCACGATAATCTGTTTGATTTATTCCTATTTTCTTAGGATCAAATAGGTATCTGGATTTATTATTTTTACGTTTCTCAACAATTTCTGTTTGAGAAACTGTAGAGATCTCATCTATTTCAGCATTAAATGTTAATAAATGCCCCCCATATAATTCGTTAGCTATAGGGATCATTTTCTCAAATTGATCTTTATCAGAACATCCTAAAAGCTTGTAACTAATTTTAATTGGATGTGATAAGGCGCCGATATAATTAAGTGGGCTTCTAAATCCAGAGCGTTTTTCCATTACGATTAAGTTCTGAAAGTCATAATATCCAATCCCTACAGATTTTACTGATTCAAGTGTTTGTTCAAGACTTAAAAATGGCTCAATATCCATAGCCTCTAAAATTTCTCTGCTTCCGCATTTTCCAGTAACGCTCTTAAATCCATTTTTAAGCACGCGTACTCCTCCAGAAGCAAGGATAATTGAAACAGGGGTGCTAACATTAATAGTCTTTATTGGATCTCCTCCACATCCTGCTGGGCATAATATTCCTTCCAAATCTGTTGTTAGTGGCTCTCTTAATGCTCTAGTAAAGTTTGCACATTCCTCAACATTAATCCCTTTTATTCTATTCCTTGTCTCTAAAGCAGCTAAGAATGAAACAAATTGCAAATCATCTACTCTCTTATTCCTAATTTCTTTAATTAATCCTTGAAGTTCTGTTAAGGAGAGATATTCACCATTCATAACTTTATCTGCTAAATTTTTTATCATATTAACTATAAAATGGTAACATATTTAAATATGTTTCTAAGTTAATATTTTATGAGAAATATAGTATTTGATTTTTGGGGTACACTGGCTTATTTAGCTCCTGGTCCAGATTTTGGAGAAGAAATATCTAAATTAGTCGGACTGAAAAAAGGAGGTTTTCACAAATTAGTCATAGAACACTGGTTTAAAAGAGAGCTATCTCAAGAAGAGTTTGCCAACTTATTGATAACTAATACTAACTCGCAAGCAAGCACAGAAGATATAGTTTATTGGATTGAGAACCCTTTGAAAAGAGTAAGACTTTATGAAGACGTTATTACTTCCTTAGAAAGATTAAATCGTGCTAATGATTTATATCTTGTTTCAGATACCAGCACTGTTGGAAGGAACATAATTAATAGTTTGGGAATTAGGCGTTATTTTCAGCAAGTAATTTTATCTTGTGAAAGTGGAATAACCAAATCAGAGGGACTTTACGATAAATTTTTTAGAAATAGTGGTCTTAATATTAGGGATACTTTGGTAGTAGGAAACTCTCCTGCTTTGGATTATGATATTCCTATAAAATTGGGTGTAAGAGCAATTCTTATAGATAGAGAGAAAAAGTTAACAGAATACAAAACAATTCACTCGCTGGAGGAAATAGAATGAATATCGCAATAGGTCCAATTGAGGGACATTATGGAGGGGCAGCTCAACATATACTAAACATAGTACGTAATTCTAGATATGATTATGAGTTCATAAGTGTTCCCCAATCATTACAAAAATGGGGAAAGTTTTTTAGAGATTATCTTCTACCCATTCAAAACAAAATTCCAAATATTTTTCTTAAGCATAACTCTAAAATATTTGATATGTATGGGTGGCAAAAAGATATAGATTTTTCTGGAAGAAACCTAGCCAAGAGATTACAGAATATGGATGTAGTGCATTTACACGGGCATCCATATTGGGAACAAATTTACAATATAAATGGGCCAAGAACAGTTTTCACAGTGCACAATCTTTACAATAAAGAAGATTTTCCTGCCAATTGGGGGAGAACAATAGACTATCTAACTAATAAGATGATTGAGGTTTGTAAAAGATCCGATAAAGTTATTAGCGTAGCAAAATGGCTTCGAGATTCTCTTAAGAAAAATTATGGAGTAGAATCCGAGTATATCCCTAATGGAGTAAATTTAGAAGAATTTAATTCTAGAAATGGGGATCTTTTTAGAAAGAAATTTGGGATATGGGATGATTTTTATCTTTTTGTAGGTAGAGCAACAAAATACAAAAGACCTGAACTGTTTCTTTCTTTAGCGCAAGAGTTACCTAAAAGAAAATTCGTAATGGTTGGAAGAGGAATAACGCAAGATAGTTTAACAGAGTATTTTGGAAGAAATATTCCACCAAATGTTGTTTGCATTGGTGAACCTGATAGGACAGATGTGGTTAATGCATTTGACGCGTCAAGATCATTTATTCTTCCAAGTGCAAATGAGACTTTTGGTATTGTCATCTTGGAAGCAATGGTTAGCGAAAAACCTGTTGTTGCAGCAAACAATCTTGGCCCTTCAGAGATCATCAGAGATGGAGAAACTGGATTTTTGTTTGAGCCAGATAATCTGGAATCACTTGTACAAAAAGCAAAAATTGCATGGACAGATAGAGAATCTGGAATTGCTGCTAGAGCCGAAGTTAGGAAAAAATATGATTGGAAGAAGATTGTTCCAGAAATAGAAAGA
>JACRKJ010000003.1 GCA_016219825.1 Candidatus Woesearchaeota archaeon
AGAGATGGTGATATTTTCTTTCACGTCCGCGATGTACGTTTTTCCAACATAATCCATGAGTTCATATTGGGTGATGCTTAACAATTCAGCAGTCCTCCCCAAAGAAATTCCATGTTCATATAACCGGGAAGCCTTATTGATTTTTGCGTTTAAAAGAACATCTTGTATGTATTTTCTAATATTTTTATCAGTGTTTTCCAATGCGTGCATATACTCTTTCAAAAGAGAGTCAAATTGTGCAAACTCATCATGGAGTAATGCTTCCCGCGCGGTGCGCAATTTTTCCAAGCAGTCTTTGGAAAAAACATTCCAGGAAGCATACTGTTCATATTTCGATCGTTCAAATAATTTGGATAAGGTATAAATTAAGACAGCGACAACAATTGAATATTGGTCTTGATGGATGCTCGCATTGTGAATTGTCATGTTGCTTAATTCTTTTAACGCTTTCATATCATCACGCTGCAGCGCTGCAAGAGCATGATCCAGCACATCAAGAATATCTTGTTTGATATGGATATCCATCTACAAAAGAAGGAAAAAAGACTATTTTAGGATTGTTCTACTCCTTAAAAATAGTTAATCAGCCAAGAAGAAGTGTACATTGTTGGCGCTGGATAGGATCAAGCACTTTCTCGCAGGAAAGGCTGTCTGTCGCGGTGAATACTTGTAGGCATGTATCTTTTGAGGATTGTAACTTCAAGGATTGGCAATGTTCCTGGACGCTGAAATATTCTCGTAATGTATCATGCAGGGAAGTCTGCTGGTCAAGTAAAATCTGGTGGATCGTGGAAGTAAATCCAAGAAGCGCGAAAACAAGCAAAAAAACAGAAAGAAGGGATGAGCTTAATACAAAAATATTTTTTAATTCCTTAAGCTTGATAAAATCAAAAACAGCGAGGCCTAATCCTGCGGTGCTTCCCAAAATCAAAAAAAATGGATTGCTGAAAAAAAGGGTTAAGAATGCAGAGTAAAAAGAATAATCCGCGTTGCCAAAAAAGAAAGTCCCTAAAAATTGAAGGATAAACCGAAGAAGGATCAGAAATAAAAACAACGCAGGCAGGGCAAGCGCGCTGAGTAATCCAAAAAATGCGAAGGTATGTTTTGGGGGTAAATTGAGTTGGGGTTGGACTGTTGGGGAAACAGGTTGAGCTAGAGTCTGTTGAAGAGGTTCAGAAAGAATTGGTTGGATTTCAGCAGGTTTTGTAGCTTGTTCTTGAGGCTGGGTTTGGGGAGTAGTTGGTTGAAGTGGCGATGGTTGTGTAGTTGGTTGCAATGGAGTCTGTTGGACAGCAGAACGCGGCGCTCGTGGAAAAATAGGTGAAGCTGGTTTCTGTGCTTGAGGTAATTCAGGCATAGACTTCTATTGAAAGAGGGATATTTAAAGCTCTCCTAACTCCTGATAAGTTAAAATTTCCAATTGGTTTAGCGATTCATTTATTTCCAGGCCGCAAAAGTAGATAAATACAAATTTTTTCTAGCAGTGAATGCAGTTATATTTTCCTCACGAAACAATCCGCCCCATTCAGCAGGAGCTAATTACAGTTATTCAAGAAGGGCTGCAGGAGAAAAAACCAGTTATTGTCCATGCGCCGACTGGCTTGGGAAAGACAGCTGCAGCGTTATCCGCGGCAGTTTCATTTGCCATTGCTGAAAAAGAAAAAAGAACTGTCCTTTTCGTGACGCCAAAGCACACCCAGCATAAAATCGCGATTGACACATTAAGGACATTGAAAGAAAAATACAATCTTGACTTGATTGTTGTTGATTTAATTGGAAAAAAACATATGTGCGCCCAGCCAGGGGTGCAGGAGCTAAAAGGAAATGAGTTTTACGATTACTGCAGGGGTCTCGTGGATAATGGAAAATGTGATTTTTATAATAGGGTAAAACAGAAAAATAAGATAAACCTGGAAACAGAAGAGGTCATTAATGAATTAACAAAAAAAATTCTCCATGTCGAAGAATTGCGGGAAGTGAGCATCAAGCATAAAGTTTGTCCATTTGAAGTTGCGTGTCTGGTTGGGCAGAAAGCAAAAGTCATCATCGCAGATTACCATCATGTCCTGAATCAGGGAGTGCGCGAGCATGTCATGCGGAAATTAAATTTAAGTTTCGAGGAATGTATTGTTATTATCGATGAAGGCCATAACCTCGCGGAGCATTGCCGCGCGTTATTAAGCACCCAAACATCAACACTGTTGATTGAGTCTGCGAAAAAAGAAGCTGTGAATTTTGGATGGAATCCATTAGCGGAGGACTTAGAGAAAATAAAAATAGATATAGAAAAAAAATGCCAGGAAAAAATAATATTCACACAGTCAGAAGCGCTGGTAAAAAAAGAGGAAATGGATGAAATCCTGAATAAAACGAGAAGCAGAGAGGAAATAATAGTGGATTTGGAGTTCTTGGCTGAAGAAGTGAAAGAAATAAAAAAACACAGCATGTGTGGTATGCTTGCCGCGTTTTTAAAAAGCTGGGAAGGCCCAGATATTCCATTTATAAGGTTGATGAAAAGAGGTTTTTCAGTAAAGGGAAAGCCGAATATTACGTTGACGTATCGATGCTTAGACCCGTCATTGCTTTTAAAACCTGTAGCAGAAGCAGTTGCCAATTTGATTGTCATGTCTGGGACATTAACGCCGGTTCAGATATACAATGATATTTTCGGATTTGAAGCGAAAACAAAAGAACTGAAAAACCCGTTCCCAAAAAAGAATAAGTTAAGCATCATCCTCCCAGAGACATCGACAAAATATAGCCTGCGGGAGAATAGCATGTTTGAGCGCATCGCGCAGATCTGCAGCAGCGCGATTGCTGTTATCCCGGGAAATACTGCGATTTTCTTTCCAAGTTATGATTTAAGGGATAAGGTCTCTCCGTATTTGCAGAGGTTATCGAACAAAACATTGTTTTTTGAGCAGCAGCGGATGTCAAAACAGGAAAAGCAGGAATTGATTGAGAGGTTCAAGCAATACAAGGATGCTGGCGCTGTATTGCTGGGGGCAGCTGCGGGAAATTTTGGAGAAGGGCTGGATATGAAGGGGAATATATTAAAAGCGGTTATAATTGTCGGTCTTCCATTAGCGAAGCCGGACATAGAAACCCAAGAGCTCATTAAATATTATGACCAGAAATTTGGAAAAGGATGGGATTATGGGTATACGATGCCTGCGATGGTGAAATGCCTGCAAAATGCGGGAAGATGCATTCGCTCTGAGACAGACAAGGGCGTTGTCATTTATTTAGATGAACGGTTCGCTTGGGAAAACTATAAGAAGTACATCTCTGTAGAAGAAATCCTCATAGCAAGGCAACCTTGGGAAGAAATAAAAAAATTCTTCGCGGATAAAAATGAATAAAAGAACGATTTTTGAAGCGGGATTAATCGCTGTTGCGTTTGGGTTAAGCGCAATTGAGCCAAGGCCGCCAAAAGCGGAACTTCCGTCGCAAGTCGTGGAATTTGGAGAAAAGAAAGAATTTTATTATAGTGGAAAAAAGATTGCGGTCTATAAAAGCAGGGAAGCGTATGAATTAAGGAGTAGTATAGTAGTTGAAGAATTAGGGTCAGAAATAGAAAAAGAGACAAAGGGAAAATGGACAAAGCTTATTTACAATGGTATAGATAAAAAATTCTATCTAGTCGCGGCAGATTCGCCAAAAGATGAGAAGGAAGAAAAGGAGATAAAATATCAGGCAATGCACATTGAGGATATTGTTCAGGAATTATAGCAAAAACCTTTTAAACCAAGGCAATTGCCGTTAATATATGTTAAAAGAAAAAGCTGAGATTTTCTACAAGAAGAATTATAAGATAATCATGTTTATTCCAGTTCTTTTCCTGCTTCTTTCTTTGGGCGTAGTCATTAATCACGCTGTAAAGACAGGGGATTTGTTTGAGAAGGACGTTTCATTGAAGGGCGGAATCAGCGCGACAGTATATACGCAAAAACAGGTGGATGAAGCACAATTAAAAAATGCAATTCATGCAGACGCAACAGTCAGAAGGTTGGCGGATGTAACAACAGGAAAGCAGATTGGATTTTTAATTGAGGAATCAGATATAAAAGCAGACCAGCTGCAGGCAGTTGTAGAGCAGCAGTTAGGAGAAAAATTAACGCAAAAGAATTATAGTGTGGAAGAAACAGAGGCAAAACTAGGCCAGGCATTTTACAAACAGTTGATGATCGCAATCCTTCTCGCGTTTATCTTGATGAGCCTAAGCGTCTTTGTGACATTCAGGACATTTATTCCTAGCATCGCAGTTATTGAAGCTGCGTTTACAGATATTATTGTTCCATTGGCGGTTTTAGTTTTTTTTCATATTAAGGTTTCAGCTGCTGGAATTGTCGCGTTTTTATTGGTGATCGGCTATTCAGTGGACACAGATATTTTGCTGACAACATGGGCGTTGAGAAAACGGGAGCATCAGTTATTTGACAGGATGTGGCATTCTATGAAAACAGGATTAACTATGACAACTGCGGCGATAGTAGTCATGGCGACAGGTTTGATTTTCTCAACATCCCCCGTTATAAAAGAGATGTTTTTCATTATTCTCCTTTCATTATGCACGGATATTTTTACAACATATTTGACAAACGCGGGGATATTAAGCTGGTATTGTGAAAAGAAAAACATCCAATGAAAATAAAAAAAATGTTCAAGCAGTGGCAGATATG
>JACRKJ010000081.1 GCA_016219825.1 Candidatus Woesearchaeota archaeon
CAAAAACTACGCATGGCTACGGCTCTAAGAAAAAGCATCGCGGCGCCGGGCATAGAGGCGGTGTTGGCATGGCTGGCACTGGAAAAAGAGCAGACCAGAAGAAGCCCACTATTCTGAAACTCTATGGAAACGCATATTATGGAAAACATGGATTTCATCGCCCTTCAAAAATGTTGCGACCTGTTCATGCTGTCAACCTTGATTACTTGAATTTTCGTTTATCATATTATCTCGCTGAGAAAATCGCTACACAAGAACAAGGCGTGATTGTTTTAGATGTTTCTAAACTTGGCTATGATAAAGTTTTAGGCAAAGGAACATTAACACAAAAAATCACCATTAAGGCGAAATCTTTTTCTGCTTCCGCACTCAAGAAAATTGAATCTGCTGGAGGAAAAGCGGTGACTGTATAAGTATGGGTTTTTTTCAAACACTCCTTGCCAATCTGCCTGAAATTAAAGCTCCTGATCAAAAGCTTGGCTTCAAAGACAAACTTCTCTGGACTTTATTAATGCTGGTCGCGTTTTTTGTTCTTTCTGTTATTCCCCTTTATGGGCTTGGGGAAAACGCGCTCGCGCAGTTTGAACAACTTTCGATTATTCTGGGTGCAAGCTTTGGCTCGATTTTGTCTTTAGGCATTGGTCCTATTGTGACTGCTTCTATTGTTTTGCAATTATTGTCTGGATCAGGCATTTTGAAAATTGACAATACGACTCATGAAGGAAGGGTTTTTTATCAAGGACTGCAAAAATTCGCAGCTATCTTCTTTATTTTATTTGAGGCTACTGTTTATGTTTTTTTAGGCGGATTGGCTCCCGCAGCTACATTAAAAGGAACAAGCGGTTATTTCACCCTACAGATATTCTTAGTTGTCCAACTCATGATCGGCGGTTTGCTTGTGCTGTTTATGGATGAAGTTGTCAGCAAGTGGGGTTTTGGTTCTGGCATCAGCTTGTTTATCGCAGCTGGTGTTTCCTCTGAGCTTGTTATCCGCATTTTCAGCCCGTTGAATTCACTTGGCCAGTGGGCGTTTGGATCTGGACAGGCGCCAATCGGGGCGTTATTGGTTTTCTTCAGCGCTCTTGTTTCAGGCGCGCCTGGCGAGGCATTTTTAGCGTTTGCCGGCATCTTTGCTACACTTATTGTGTTTGTGATGGCTGTGTACGCGCAGTCTATGAAGATTGAAATTCCCTTAAGCTTTGAACGATATCGAGGATTCGGCTATCGATGGCCGTTGCCTTTTTTATATACAAGCAATATCCCTGTTATTATAGTTGAATCGCTCCTCGCGAACATTCAATTATGGGCGCGATTTTTACAAAACTGGGGGCATCCACTTTTGGGAACGTTTGTCGGACAAAATCCAGCTACAGGATTAGTTGTGTGGCTTAATGTCCCGCGATTGATCACGAACATCCTTACTGGTGTCTTCCAATGGTTTGACCTTGCGCATGCTCTTGTGTATTTATTATTTTTAGTTGTTGGATCTGTTGTCTTTTCTATTTTTTGGGTCCAGACGTCAGGTATGGACGCTGCAGGACAAGCACGACAGATTATGGCTGCTGGGTTACAAATTCCTGGATTTCGACGAGATCCGAGAGTTTTAGAACATGTCTTGAAGCGCTATATTTTTCCTCTGACTGTGATGGGCGGCATCACTATCGGCTTTTTAGCTGGGACCGCTGATGTTCTTGGAGCATTGTCCCGAGGAACAGGCATCTTGCTTTCTGTTATGATTATTTACCGTTTATATGAAGACATCGCGAAACAGCATATGGTTGATATGCATCCTGCCTTGCGCAAGTTTATGGGTGGATCATGAGCTTCCAAGATTTGTATAATGGATTTTTTACCTTTATTTTTGGATGGGCTTTAGCTATTAATCCCTTATTTGGGATTTTTTTTATCGCGTTCTTCATCACGTTGTTTACGACTATTATTTACAAATACAGCACTAATCAAAATACGATGAAGCAATTACGGGATGATACCAAAGCATTACAAAAACAATTGAAAGAAACAATAGATTTAGAAAAATTAAAGTCCATCAACGCAGAACTTCAAGCAAAAAGCTTTGAAACTTTAAAACATAACATTAAGCCGATGCTCATCACGTTTATCCCTACCGCTTTAGTTTTTTTATGGCTTCGCACACAATTCGCAACTAGCACTGAAAAAATCTTCTTTGGCATCTTTGGATGGCTTGGAACGTATATTCTTGCTACTTTTGTGTTTAGTTTCGTTTTGCGAAAGCTTTTAAAAGTCTACTAATTTGCCCTTCCTATGGTAACACCACATCAACGATCACGAACTTTACGACGAGTCTATGTTAAAACTCCAGGAGGAAAAACTGTTCTTCATCATGAAAAACGAAAACCTGGCAAAGCGCAATGCGCACATTGCGGAAAACCCTTATCTGGCGTTCCGAATGTTCGCGCAACACAAATGAATCAATATCCAAAAACGCAACGAAGGCCTGAACGCCCCTATGGCGGTATGCTTTGTTCTCCCTGCACCCGCGCGCATATTATTCAACAGGTTCGGAGTCAACAATGAGCGTCGGGCAACTTTGCGTTAAAATCGCAGGAAGAGACGCTGGCAAAACATGCGTTATTGTCCAATATTTAGATCCGCCGTATGTTTTGATTGATGGACTCACTCGAAGAAGAAAATGCAATTTAAGCCACCTTCATTTTATGCCCAATCATGTTGATGTGAAAGAAAACGCCTCTTCCGCTGATGTCTTGAAAGCACTGTCACACGCTGGTATTGCTGTTGTTGAAAAGAAAAAAACAACTCGTCAACATACAAAAACCGCGCGCCCACTTTTTCAACGCATTCGAAAACAAACACAGACTTCTCCTGCGAAATGAACAACGACTTAGACCAGCAATCTACACTTGAATTGCAGATGCTCTGGCAACACATGCAGCAATTGCAACAGCATGTTTCTACGCTACAACAACATCATCAAGAATTACAACGATTACAGCATCATCTGCAAGAAATGAGCACGATTACTTCTGGCACTTCTCTTTACTTTCCCATGGGATCTGGGATTTTTTTTAGCGGTGTTCTACAAGATTCCAAGCATCTGCTGATGAATGTTGGGGCTGGTATTTGTGTTGAGAAGAGTGTTCCTGACGCTTTGGAAACTTTAGGAAAACAATTAGTTGATGTTGAATCGCTGTTAACGCAATTTGAAACACAATTGGAGCAAGGAAGCGAACGGCTGCAAGAATTACAGAAAGAATAATTTTTAAAAATCTTTTTTGGAACATTACGATTTAATATTTATTTTAGAATCTGTGTGGGGCTTTCCCCACAGCTCTGCTGTGGAAGCATAAGCCATATAGTCTAGGAGTTCTTTGTTTTGGCTTATGCAGTATGCGTGTCATAAGGTGTACATGATTAAGTATCATCTCATTTTTGTGGTGA
>JACRKJ010000079.1 GCA_016219825.1 Candidatus Woesearchaeota archaeon
TGGCCTCCCTCGCTCTGTGTAAACCCATCGCTTAAGTTTAAGACATAGGCGATTTTTCTCGTTTCCAACCGATCGTCATGCGGCAGTAAATGGTCTGTGTCAGAATAAATGAATCCAGAGCAGTCAACTGTTCCAAACGCTTGAATCCCAGTTAGTTGAAAAAGATAATTCTTAAACTCTTTTGAATTCAAAAAAGAAAAGAAAGAAAGAAGCGTTTTATCCTCAAGAATAGAAAGATCATTTGTTTGGGCAAAAGAATACAAATCAGATTCCATGCGCTGAAATTTCTGTTGTAATAATTGTTTTCGTAAGTCCAATGCAACAGAACGTAAGAGAAAGTGGTCCAAAACTAAAAAACGAAATGGTTCTGCTTGTGAAAAACGAGTGCGTTCCTTCTCCAGAAGAGAAAGATGGGTTGAAGCGATGAAATGGTGAAGCATGATAAAGAATATAATCCATTTCTATTGAAGCGGCTGGAGTTTTTTCTTTCCCTGCATATATTTTTGTAAAACTTTTGGAATTTTAACACTGCTATCTTTTTGTTGATAGTTCTCTAAGATTGCGACTAACGCTCTTGTAGTCGCGACTAAAGTGCTGTTTAACGTATGTAAATAGTGGTTTCCTTCAGGTGTGGAGTATTTAATATTTAATCGCGCAGATTGGTAACTAGTGCAATTGCTGCAGCTCACAACTTCCCTATATGCTTGTTGAACTGGGCACCAGACTTCTAAGTCATATTTTTTCGCGGCGACAATGCCTATATCGCCAGTGCAGACATTCACTTGCCGAAAATGCAGCCCTAAACTTGTAAAAAAGTCAATAGCGTTCTTCACAAGTTCTTCATGTAATTTCCATGATTTGCTCGGTTCGCAGAAAATAAGTTGCTCAACTTTGTTGAATTGATGCACGCGAAAAATGCCTTTCATATCCTTCCCATGTGCCCCTGCTTCCTTGCGGAAATTAGTGCTGTAGCCAAAATATTTCAAAGGAAGTGTTTTTGAGTCTAAAATCTCATTCATGTACATCGCAGTAACAGGGTGTTCAGACGTCGCAATCGCGTACAAGTCCTCATTCTCAATTTTATACAGCACATCGCCAAACGCCCCTAGATCAGTAACGCCTTCATACGCTTTCCGATTCATCATAAAAGGAGGAATGATAAACAGATACTTTTTCTTCGACATAAAATCAAATGCATAACGAACAAGAGCTTGTTCCAATAAAGCCAAGTCTCCTTTCAAAAAATACCAGCGTGCACCGGAAATCTTCGCAGCGCGTTCCAAATCAACCCATTTATTTTTCTCAACTAAATCAACATGGCTTTGCAAGGCAAAGGAAAATTTTGGTTTCTTCCCAAATAATTTAACAACTTTATTTTCAGAGTCATCCTTTCCAACAGGAACACGTTCATGGAGTAAATTAGGCAGGGTTAAAAGTAATTGCCGTAATTGCTGTTGGAAGTGGGTTTCTTGTTCTTCAAGTGTTTTGATCTGTTGCGGCAGTGTTTTTGCTTTTGAAACCAGTACGGAAATATCTTTTTTCTCCTTGCTTAATTTTGTAATCTCCAGTGTGATTTTGTTTCGTTCATGTCGTAATGAATCTAAATTTCCCTTTACTTCTCTCCATTGCGAGTCAAAAGAGAGTAATTGATCGAACATCTCCAAATATGCGGGATTATTTCTCTTCTGTAAATTTTTCCTTACATCTACAGGGTGATCACGGACAAAGGCAATGTCAAGCATATAAAAAAAGGAGAGCGCATGTTCTTAAATGTTATGGCGCGAAATAGAATAATTGCTTAGTAGTAATGAAAGCAACGGATTTAAAATATACATTGCTAAGAAAAGCTTTAAATATGAGCTTTCCATAAAGGTAGTTGAAGAGGAAAAGAGGGGATAGTTGATGGGGGATGACCAAGTTGCCAAAACGAAACGAAGAGGCAGATATATTTGAAGTATTTTTCAGACGTAAACCTGCAATGATTTTAGTTGCATTGAGAAAAAACAACCGAAACAGATATGGATCAATTCTTGCGAAGGAAGTCGATTGCACATATTCCCATGCTGTGAAGATTTTACAGGAAATGGAAAAGTCAAAGCTTGTAACATTTGAAAAGCACGGCAGGATCAAAACGATTGCGTTGACAGATTCTGGAAATAGGGTTGCAGAATACATTGAAAAGATCTCAGAATTGTTGTAAGACAGTTCTTTTTTTTCTTTTTTAAAACAAGTGAAGCAAAGAAGAGATGAACCTCAAAAACTTTAATCCAAGAAAGTATCAGGAAGAGATTGTAGAAACAGCAAAAAAGAGAAATACATTGGTTGTTCTGCCGACAGGGTTGGGAAAAACAAAAGTAGCGATTTTATTAACAAAAGAGAGATTGAATCAATTTCAGGCTACAAAAGCGGCGATTCTAACACCGACAAAGCCATTAGCGTCGCAGATTCAAAAAGAATTCCAAGAATGTTTGGATCTTGCTCCAGAAAAGATTGTTTTATTGACTGGCGCGGTAAGTCCGGAAAAAAGAAGAGGAATCTATGAAGAAAGTCAGATCATTGTAGCGACGCCGCAGACAGTGCAGGAAGATATTGAAAAGAACAGAATAAACTTAGAGCAGTTCTCATTGCTAGTGATTGACGAAGCGCATCGTTCCAGAGAAAAATTCGCGAATACAGTAGTTGCAAAAGCCTACGAAGAGCGGGGAAAGAATAAAAGGATTTTAGCGTTGACAGATTCTCCATGACCAACTCAGGAAAAGATTAAATAGTTCTGTAAAAATTTATTCATTCATGCAGTTGAAATTAGAAATGAAGCAGACCAGGATGTTGCTCAATATCTGCAGAAAAAAGAAGTTGAATATATCCATGTGGATCTTCCTCCGGAAATAAGGGAAGTTCACGAATTAATAAAAACAACCTACAAAGAGCGGATGGAAAACATAAAAAGTTTCATCCCATACAAGCCTGTTTCCATGATTAACAAATTAGATCTTCTAAAGTTACAAATCTATTTGCAGAGGGAGATAAGAAAGAAAAATCATGCCGCATTTTATGGTTTATCCTTGGTCGCTCAGTTATTAAAACTAAGCCACGCTGTGGAAATGATTGAAACTCAAGGGCTTTCTTCTTTCTGTCAGTTCATAAAAAAATTAGAGTCAGAGAAGACAAAGGCAGCTCAGTCTATTGTAAAAGAGCCAAAGGTTATCCATGCAGTTGCAGCTGCGCAGTTGTTGCTGGAAAAAGAAACAGAACATCCAAAAATAAATAAATTAAAACAGCTCATTCAGGAAACGATTCAGCAAAAAGAGGATGCGAGGATAATTGTCTTTGCTACATATAGGAATACAGTGGATATTTTACAAAATATGTTGACAAAAGAAAAGATTACATCTGCAAAATTAGTAGGGCAAAAAGAGGGATTAACACAAAAAGAGCAGATTGCGATTATCGAGGAATTTAACGAAGGGGAGTATAATTGTTTAATTACTACTTCCATTGGTGAGGAAGGATTGCATATTGGCGGGGCAGATATGGCGATTTTTTATGACAATACCCCTTCAAGTGTAAGAAAAATACAGCGTTCAGGAAGGGTAGGGAGGATGAAGCCTGGAAAGGTTATTTTTATGATCACAAAAAACACCAAAGACGCTGCGTACTTCTACAAATCAAGAAGGGATGAATCAAAGATGAAGGCAATTCTGGCGACAATGAAAGAAAAGTCTGGGATAGAAATAGATCAAACCCTGGAAAAATTCAAGAATGGGTGAGTCGCATCTTGCTTCGTAAGTCTTCTAAATCCAAACGATAAAAAAGAAGTTCTCCTTGTCTTCTGCTTGCTTCAGAATAAAGAGATTCATAAGGGAGATGTTTAGAATTTTCATCAACAATTCCTTCTGGATCTTTTACAAGAAGTAAATGTTCTTTATGTGGTCTGGAGCGGCGTAGCGAACGCAGGGTAAGGTAATCTTCATTTGGGCTTGCTTGAATGATCTCAACACTGGGATAAGGATGGGAAATAACATGGATTGTTGGCTTGTAAAGACGGGCAGTTAATTCTTTAGTATCAGGAAAATACGTTCTAAGATAAGAAGAAGGGCTGTGGAGTACGGGGGCAAGATATTGCGCGAGTGCGTGTAATACAGCAGGTTGGTCATGTGTAAGCAAAACGCCAGTATAATCCCAAGAAACAGTTTTAGGATTTTTGCAGGAAAGAAAAAACAATAATTCTTTTAGATGTTCATGAAATATAGAAGAGTCAAGAAGATCATCTAAGGCGGAAAAAGGGAAAGAAGCGAGTGGTGCAATCATCAAAAAGATGATGGGTGTCGCGGGTTTATAAGGATTGTCAATCAGAAGAATAGAATGAAGAAGAAAGAGGATATGTTTCTAAAACAGTATAGGCTGGCCCTTCATGCGTTAAAGTGCTTTTATACAATGTAAAGGAAGAAACAGAAAATGTTTTGCGTTCAAAGACAAGCTTCTCAAATTGTTCTTGAAACAAATCATTCCGAAGAAGTTTAATTCTTCCCAAGGTAAGATGTGCCTGGAATTTTTGCGGTAATGGGGAAAAAGAGAGTGTTTCAGCGTCAAGTAATTTTTGCAAACGTAAAAGCTCCCCGTCAGGTTGTACAGAGACCCAGGCGACTCTTGGTCCATTCCAATCAGAAAAGAGGCCAAGGGAATGAAGGTGTAATGAAAAAGAAGGAAAGTGAATTGCTTTCAGTTGTTTTCGAAGTTCTTCAATTGTTTTCTCAGAAAGTTCTCCAAAAAATCTCAACGTTAAGTGTAAATTCTTTTTCTCCACAAGTTTGATCTTTAAGCCAAGCTTCCCAATCTTCCGCTGCAATGAATACAATTCATCCTTAACCTCTTTCGGAAGTTCTATTGCGAGAAAACAGCGCATACGAGAAAACAGAAAAACTGCTTAATTAAGATTTGCAAATGAAAAAAACAAGGATAATTTGGAAAGATTTTCAGAAAAAAGCGCGATAGCGATTTAAACAAAGGAGCAACAAAAGAAGGATGGACTGGAAAAGAGTGGAATATCTCGCAGTAATTTGCAGCATAGTGGGGTTGCTTGTTTTATGGGCCTTGCCTACAGAAGCGAAACCAGTAAAAGAGCAGATTGTGAAAGAAAACCAAAAACAACTAGAAACAATAGAAGGAACAGTGAAAAATATTTGGCAGTCAAAAAAAAGCGGGTATTGGATACAAATACAAACAGCGCAGCAAGAAGCAGAGATCTGGACAAAAGAACGAAAACAACTTCAAAAAGGAGATCAAATCCAGGTGAAAGGAAACAGGATACAGGACAATGCGGGAAAATTAAAACTCATAGCTAGCCAGGTTATAACCCAAAAGAAAGCAAAGGAAGCGACATAAATAATAGGGAAGAGATAAATATATAAACAAGTAAGGGTAACTTTGCCAGAGATAAAAGATGGAACACATAAAAAGAGCAATACCCCAAATGATGGAAGAAATTGCGGGTAAAGAAAGTGATAATCCGTTCTCAAGAATCATTCCAGCGTTAATGCGCAAAGGTCTGGAAAACGTTAATTTATCCATGTTCTCAGAAGAAAAAAAGAAAGAAGTGTTGAATGCTGCTGGAGAGGAATATTTGAAAAGAAATCAAGTGCTTGACGCGATTAAGGTCTTCAAAATGACTGGAAACAAGATAAGGATTATTCAAATTGGCGATGAGCATAGTCGTTTAGGATTATATACGCACGCGATTGAAGCATATAGGCTTGCAGAAGACAAGGAAAAACTCCTTAAAGTAGGAGAAACCTGCTTAAAAGAAAGCCACATTGCAGAAGCGATCGCTGCATTCAAAGCAGTAGGTGACGAAGAACGTTTAAACAAGGTCGGGGATTTCTGCTTGGAAAAGGGAAAAATTGATTTAGCGATCGAAGTGTTTAATGCGTTACAAAGCAAAGAACGGCTATTAAAGTTAGGAGATCGCTGCTTTAGCGAACGGGAATTTAATTACGCTGCTCGCGCATATGAATTAGCAAAGGACAAAGATAAACTCAATAAAATAGGCGAAGAATTCATGAAGATGGGTTTATTGGCGAATGCGCTGAAATCATTTGAAAACGCTGACAATCAGATGATGGTACAATTCATCAAAGAGAATTTCTCAGAACGAAACTTAAACGAACGTGTCTATGTCTAATGAGCCAGTATGAATTACTCGCGCGTGCACTAGTAAAAAAACAAGATAGTTCTATAGAAAAATGCACAGGCCCAGTCAGGGAAGGATTAAAACAGGAAGTGGATGATTTTTTTAAACGCGGTTTTGTGCAGGAAGCGATTAAGCTGGCTGGTTTACTAGGGGAAGCAGAGAGATTAAAAAAGATGGGCTGGAAGCTGGTGGAAGAAAAGCAATGGAATCTTGCGTTTGAGGCATTCTTTCCTGGAAAAGAACAAGAAGGATTGAACAAGATAGGCGGGGAATTGTTGGCTGAAGGGGATAAAGGAACAGCGCGAAGGGCGTTTGAGCGTGCGGAAAATAAAGAGATGCTGTCTTTTATTGATATGAATTTCTAATGAGACCCAAAGATTTTTCAAAAATTTCTGCAAGAACCATTTAAACCAAAAAAAAAGAAGGTATGAATGTTGGAAATAATTGCAGGAATTGGAGCAGGTATTATCGTAGGAATTTTTACAGGATTGATTCCAGGATTGCACAGCAACTTACTAACAATTATAATCCTAAGTCTTGCGCAGAAGATAGGGATACAAGGCCAGCAGTTCTGGATCGCTGGCTTGATTGCTTTGACAACAACGCATTTATTCATCAACATTCTTCCTTCAGCTTTTCTAGGAGCGACAAACGATGAGAATATTATGGAGCTCTTGCCCTTGCAGCGGTTAGTCAAAAAAGGAAAAGTCTTGGAAGGGATTCTAGCGGGCATTCTTGGAACGATGGCGGGATTATACGGCACAATGCTTATTGCGCCCATAATTATCTGGGCAAGCGCGTTAGTCTATACAAAAATACAAAAGATAATTCCATTTATTTTGATTGGATTGCTTTTGTTGCTGTTAAAAAAAGAGCCGAACAAGTTCAAGGCAGGGTTAATTATTTTTTTCTCTGGGTTATTAGGCTGGCTTGTCTTTAACAAATTCACATTGGAAGAGCCGTTATTGCCATTGCTGACAGGATTATTTGGATTAAGTAGTTTATTGATAGGGATTCAAAATAAAGAGACAAAAATACGAATGCAAAAACAAATAGACACGATAAAAACAGAAAAGAAACTCTGGACAAGGTTAGGGATTCAGGGGATTGGGATTGCGTCATGCGCTTCGTTGCTTCCAACAATAAGTTCATCGCATGCGGCGTTTTTAGTTTCCTTATGGACAAAGGTGTATCAAGAAGTAGAATGGATTTTTCTTTCAAGCATTATCAATGCGAGTTATCTCATAACAAGTTTTTTGACATTCATAGCGTTGGGAAAAGAGCGTAGCGGCATGATCGCAGGCATTGCGAAAATAACGAATATAGACAGCACACAGCTAGAATGGATGTTAATCGCAGTTATAATTACAAGCGGCATTGCTGCGGTCTGGACTTGGAAGCTGGCGAAATTTGCAGCCAGAAAAACCAAAAACAAAATCCCGATAAAAAAAATAACCTATTGCGTAATTTTATTAATGATTTTTTTAACAATGACGATAACAGGTTGGAAAGGATTGTTTGTTTTAGTGTTGGCGGCAAGTATTGGTATAACAACCGCATTATGGCGGGTGGGAAGAAGTCTTGAAATGGCTGCGTTGATTATTCCAGTAATTATTTATTTTTTATCTTCAGCTTGACTTCTAAATAATGGCCGACTTCTAGAACAAAATATGCGAGAACAACAGTAAAAAATGATTCCCAATAAAATCCTAATCCTAACGCGATTCCAATAGCTGCTACAACCCATAAGCTTGCGGCAGTCGTCAACCACAAAATTCGATTCGGTGTGTTAATAATCGTTCCAGCTCCTAAAAATCCAATGCCAGACATGATCGCGGCAGGTAACGCGATAGAACTAGAGAAGTAAAGCACGGAAAGGGACGTTAAAAGTGTAGATCCTAAACAAATTAGAATATTTGTTTTCAAACCAGCAGGCCGATGAATTCTCTCCCGTTCAAAACCAATAATCCCGCCAAGCACAACAGCGAGTAAAAGTTTGAGCAATAGAATAACGTCAACCATAAACTATTCAAGAGATATCCCCTAATAAAGCTTATTATCTTAATGCTCTTTCTCACTAAACCATTTCCCAAGTCCTTCTTGTCGATCTTTGTCTTTTCCAAAATTTAATTCAATGCGCTGTTTTGTTAATTCCAAAGTTTGCCGTAAATATACAGGCAGTTCATATTTCTCAGCCAAACTTAAACTAGGTTCTAAATACTTAATAATCGATCCCTCAGAAATAGTAAATAACAATTTTCCATTGCATTTAGTACAGCTTCCTTTTAATGGTGGCCTGCGGAATTTCTCATTGCACTCAACACAGCGAAATTCTTGCTGGGAAAACTTTCTCAAATTACCTTTAATATCTCGCATAAAATGCCTCTCAATGATCAAGCGGGCGACATCTGCCTTATGCACAGATCGTAATTTCTCAGCTAAGTTCATTTGTCCCATCACTTTCTCTTCCATCGTTGGAATGAGCTTATATCTGCTGCATTGTACGCCTAAATTCAAATCAGAAGTGGGGTGCGTGAAGCCAAACCCTTCATATTGCCCAGGCGTGTTTAATCGTGACCGAACAGTTTCAATCTTAACCTCATTAGCGCTTTTATATTGTAAAGCGAGTTCATACATCTCAAGAGGATATTTCCAGACAACATCCATATCAAAGGTCATATCATCAATTTCTTTAGGAACAAGCAAAGACGTTAAAACCAATGGTTCGTCTTGTGTCGCTCCACGATGCTGGCTCAATAATTTTGGAGAAAAGTTCAACAAAGCGTCTAATAAAAGCATAACTCCAGCTTCATCACCGTCACAATCTCTACGCATAATGCTGTGTAGATATGGATGAGCGAACATACCTTGTGTTTTCGAAAAACCAATAATGCGGACAACAATTCCTGCAGAGGTATGCGGGCTTAATCCAATAGCCAGATGGCCGACAAGGTCTTTTTTAGTAGTCAAATTATAATATCGTGAAAGCCCATAGAATTTCTCCAACAAATCATCAAGGAATTGTGCTACACGGAAAAGGATTTCATCAGCGCAGTCTTCCAAAGAATCAGGGCAAGCAGGCAAAATCAAATCCTGGCATTTTAATTCCAAAACTTGTTCATCAGAGAGTAATTCTTTCCCATGCACATCTAATACATATCCAAGCTCGCGTAGTCGTTCAGGAGAAGTCCCGATTTCTTTTGGTTTGAAATGGGTAATCGTCATTTCAGTCATATCGTAGCGTGTAGTGCCATCCTTATTCACGCAAACCTTATGGTGCGCGCGTAAAATACCTTTAGCGAGATGTTCAGGAATATGTTCTTTATTCGCAACGCCGCGGACACCTTTAATTAATTCAGGGGTTTGGGGTAGGTGAAGTAGGTGCATAGCAGAAGAAAAATAGTCTTGAATGGGTAAATCAACATGAACATAGGATTTATATTTATGCTCACATGGTTTTGTAATAGTTCCGCATGTTTCACAAGTATATCTTCGTTCAGCGGAATTTCCGCAAATGTGGCATTTAGGATAAACGACATTCTTCTGGCAGCTAAAGCAAAAATAATGGGGAAATTGTGCAGCGACTTTGCCAGCTTCCAAACATGCTTGAAAGCTTCGTAATCGTCCGCCTTCGCTTCCAACAGGAAACAGCCCATGGGGATCGCCTGTCATCTTTCGCATTTTAGCTTTCTCAGGCCTGCCCATTCTTGCTCCAATAAAAAAACCAGACTTATCACGAAGAGGAACAAGCGAGATTTTATTAATAATTTCCAAGGGGTTTGCTTGTGGGGATTGTTCTAATAATTGCAAACAAGAGGTGAGATTGAAAGGTTTTTCTAAAGTCCCAAGCTGGATGCGAAATGCGGTTGCCCATTCTCCTTCAATAACAACATATTCTTGTTGAACAACTTTATGCGGCACACCCAATAATTCTAAAGCGCGTTTGGCGTCTTTCAAAATAACTTCTTCAGGAGGATAAGGAAATATAATTCTATCATCTTTAAACACAGACCGTTCAATCCAAGAAAAAAGAGATTGTAACTGTGTACTGTTCAAATCCATCCAATGAAATGTGTAGCGTGGATGTAAACAAATAGAGTAGCTCAACGAAAGTTGATATGCTTCCATGCAAGAAGGTTTGATATGAAAAGGATCTTGTAAAAATGAGATAGTCACTTGTTCAGTTTCAGGAACAGCTTTTTCCAATTCTAAAACCCACCATTCTTCACAGTAACCAGGCGGAACTAAAACATGCGCTCGATTCAAAAAGTCTCCAAAATTAACTAGTAAATCGCCTAAGTATAATATCTCAACAACTTCTTTATTTATTTGCTTTGCTTCTTCAATTGTCTCCAGAAAAACGACAGATCCATTTGCCAAGCGCACAATAGGACCTTCAATGCTGTCGCAGACACTCACAACAGTTGACTTTTTAGGTCGCTCCATCTTTAGCTGTGTTCCAATAGCGATGTAGCTGTCAAGGATATACATCGTCGCAGGATGGATTGCGTCAGAAGAAAATCCAGAAGTTCTTGTTCGTCCATATCGTAATCGAAATCCACCTCGTGCTAAAGGATGTCCAATAACAGGTCTTCCCCCGACAAGGTCTTTAATATAAGTAAAATCAGGAAGAATTTTCATGCTGGGATCTTTTTTCGCTGAACCCTTTGCTTTAATTTCTTTCTGCATTTTGACAAAGTCTTCAGCAAATGTCCAATGATCCATGCCGAGATCTTTGTACCATTTTGAGTATTTCCCCCAGAACTTCGCCATCTTTTGGCATAATCCTTCAGCAATGACTAAACAAAACCCATTGCGTAAAAAATTTGTAGTGACACGCGGCAGATCCTTATAATTTGGAACTTCAATATCCTCACTTGGGTCTCCATCGATTTGGACAGGCAGATATTTTGTCATAAATTCAGCTTCTGCTTCAGAAGGAAGATATTGTAAGTTTGTGATGCGTTCATGAAAATATTCCAATTCAGAAAATGTGCGCTTAATTTCATCTTCTGTAGGATCATACACAGTATATCCCATCTTTAATCGAACATAATCACAAACCGCCACAAAGATGCATGTAGCAGTAGTTCCAGCGCTGCGGATAGGTCCGCCAAAATATAAAGAAAAAAATTCTCCTTGACTATCATTTCTTTTTTTCAGTTCCAGTCTGATTAATCCTTCTAATGGGGAAGCCACAACTCCATTCGTCAAGTAAGCTAATCCAACTCTCAGTCCAACTTCAAGAGCTTCACGTTGATCTTTAAATGTGCAAAGCTTTGACTGGGCGACTTCCAAAGAAATTAAAAACGCGACTCTCCAATCTTGCGATCCGTATTGCGTTTCTAATTCTTCAATTCTTTTGCTCAGCCCACACCCCTTGATTTGTGGGGCCGCAACAGAAACTAAACCTTCAACACGTTCTGCCATATTCTTAGCGAGGGGGATAGAAACAGTCTCTTCAGCATCCAGTCCTTTTTCGCGTGCTTCACCGGCGAGGGCATACGCTTTATGAACTTCTTTTTCCATAGAATCAAAATATGCCTGCATAGGAGGACTGGCGATGAAGCTCATATATCACTCCGAAAGTTCAAAATGCGGATTTCACGCGTTTGTAGATTAAGGATAGGGATTTTTGCAGGATGTGGGACAATGCCTCGTTTCGCCTGATTCTCAGTTTGTGTAACCCAGCACGAGGAATTGATTAGAGTAACATTTCTGTATGTGGAAGCGGCGATTCGATGGATATGCCCCGTCACAAAAATATCTGGAATGCGTGAAATAACAAGTGGATCGTCTTTCGCGTCAGGGATATAGAGATTAGATCCATGAGTAGGGGCTAAATGCCTGCGTTGTAGTAAAAATTTTAAGATTAAATCACATCGATCTTGTCCCCCTTTGCTGCGGATGCTCGGAACAGAATCTGCGAAATGAGTCAAACTATATCCATGGTATAATAAAACATCAAATCCAGGAAAAGAGAGGGAAGCGTGAATATTGATCCATGCAGGATTGCTTACCATGATTAGATTCGGAAGTTCATAAAGTGGTTTCGCGTATTTTGGATCAAGAATAGATTGTGGCTCAGCGACACGAACAGCGTCGTGATTCCCTGCGCAAAGAACAATTTGTAAATGGGGGGGCAGAAGTTTAAAATAATCTGCAGCCATTTGATATTGTTGATAAATATCAGGCAGTTCTAAATCATGTTCCTGTCCAGGATAAATCCCAACACCCTCAACAACATCTCCAACAACAAAAAGATATTTTATTTTTTTTGCCATTTCTCGTTGTTGTGGCGTTCCATATTCCCCATGCAGCCATTTGACGAATTTCATAAAGTCATCTTTCAAAAATTGTTTCATACCAAAGTGAATATCGCTGATAAACAAAGCATACGCCTCATCAGGCGATTTTTTTAATTCATGATGCAGTGGAATATCAGGATGATAAAGTGAATTGCAAAAGAGGATATTTTCTCCTAAATTTCCAGTAACGCCGATAACTTCATCTAAAACAAGGTCATTTGCCTCTTGAAACAATTCTTCTTTATTTTTATTAATCAAAACCGAGATAATTTCTGTAGGATCTTCAACTGTAAGGAGGATATTTCCATTTTTTGTGGTATTCTTATTCACAATCATTCCAATAAGGCTTACTTTTTCTCCTTCAGGTTTTTTCTTAATGCGCATAATAGAAGTGCTGTCTTGCAATTCCACTCGTTGCAATAAGATATTTTTTAATCCTTCATACCTGTTTCGAAAATGGGAGACAAAATCTTGAACATCGCGTTTATGTGCTGGTTGGTCATAAGAAAAAAGAACTTTTATAGTGCCAGGACTGCTTTGGATGGAGAATGGGGAAAGTTGAAGCTGTTGTGAAGAAAGAGGAGACACCTCAGGCGCAGATTGTTGTTGTAAGAGATCAAGAAAAGTGCGATAAACAAGGGTGTTTTTTCCTTTCTCAAAAAGAGACCTTGAACGTTCAAATTCCTGCCAGTTGATCCCTAAGGAAGGTTGAGCCTGCTGGGAAAAGAGCGAATGTAAATCTTTGTTCAAAAATAACGGCTGTTGTGGAAATGCATGCTGTAATTGTTGTAAGAGGGTAAGCAAGTCTATATCATTTGGCAGGTTATGAAGAAAATCAGGGCTAAGTAAAAGGCCGCGTTCTAATAAATATGAAACAACTTCTTTTTTATCCATTGGAAATTATAGATTCAATCCTTCTTGTAATGCTTGTTTGATAAGTGGGACTGTAGATATGGGAATAGCTAAACGAATTTCTCTTGTTCTTCCATAACGTCCTTTCGAAATAACCTTAGCATTGATAATGCCCAGCATATCCAGTTCTGCGATAATATCTGAAACACGCCGTTGTGTGAGGGGTTTCAAATTTATTTTTTGTGACAAGTCTTTATAGATTTCATAAACATCTCCAGTAAACAAAGGTTTGGTTTCAGAGACTTCTTTAACTAAAAAAATAGAGAGTAAAGTCAGTTGAAATTGTTTTGGTTGTGTATGCACAATTTCCAAAACTTTATCGCGTTCAATTTTATCCTCAGCTTCATCAATATGCTCAATAGTGATCAACTGTTGATTTTTGCGTTCAGCAAGTTCTCCAGAAACTCGAAGTAATTCTAATGCTCGTCTCGCGTCGCCATGCTCACGCGCGGCATAAGCTGCGCATTTTTCAATAACACCATCTTGTAAAATATTCTCGCGAAAAGCAATATTTGAGCGTTGTCGTAAAATATCTTGAATTTGTATTGCGTTATAAGGTGGAAAAACCAATTCTTCTTCATTTAACGAACTCTTAACGCGTGGATCAATATTGTCCATAAAAAGAAGATCATTTGAAATGCCAATAACAGATAATTCTGCGTTTTTTAAGACTGAATTAATACGAGTAAAGTTATAAAGTATTTCGTCCCCTGCTTTTTTAACAAGTTGATCAATTTCATCTAAGATTAAAACAATTAATCTTTTATCTTGATCAAGATGTTTCAAAAAAAGTTTATAGACTTCATCTGTAGGAAGTCCAGTTGCAGGAATATCTTGTCCAAATTCCTTGGCGAGTTGTGCGATAATACGATATTCTGTGTCTGCTACTCGTTTTAATTTGCAGTTTAAGTAAACAACTTGAACAGGAACATTTCTCTCCTGCGCAACATGAGATACTTGTGAAGCGACATATTGAGTAACAAGGGTTTTGCCAGTGCCTGTTTTTCCATAAATAAAGAGATTGGATGGTTTTTCTCCACGTAAAATAGGAGCAAGCATACTTGCAATTGTATTGATTTGATCCACACGATGAGGAATTGTAGAGGGGGTATAATTTGTCTGTAATGCTTTTTTGTTCAAAAATAACGGCTGCTTCTCAAGATAATCATGAAAAAAAGTTGTAAGATCTGTAGACATATACAAAGACATCAAAATCCAATTTATATAGATTATGTCAATAAGAAATATACACCTACACCTATATTTCAAATGGAAACGAAAAGAAGAGATAAACAGTGAAAAAACCAAACAACTACTAGATCATAATAACACCTTGATTTCCCATAGAAATAAAAAAAGAATATAACAAACACAATATAGATAATAGATAATAGAAAAATTTATAATATAAAAATTAAAAAAGAAATAACTATAATTCCTTTATTCTTTATTTAACAAGTCTTATACCTATTAATAGCAAGATTGAACTTAATATAAAATAAACAACTCTTAATCAAAACAAATTAAAAGATTTAATCATGAAATTTAGAACTCCATATGCAATTATCATTTCAATAGTCATACATATGCAATCATGGGGGGTGGGTGCATGAGAAATAAAGGTTAATCTTTAAAAATAAAATGAAAAGAAAGCTTTATGTATAAGAAATACTAAAAACCTTTATGCTGAAGCCAATTCAAGTAATATTCATGACATTAGGGGTGTTAGTTGTTATTATGATTGGCTATAAAATCTTCAAAGAACGATTAAAAACGGTTTTTCTCTTCGTTTTCTTTTTTACTTTAATTGCAATTCTAATTAAATTGTATTTTCCTTCATTGTTTTAAATTGAAGAAATCTTTATAAACTAGTAAACAAGGTAAAGAAAAAAGGAGCAAGCACCATGGATAATGAAAAA
>JACRKJ010000080.1 GCA_016219825.1 Candidatus Woesearchaeota archaeon
ATCACAGCATTTTATAAATCTTGATTCAATGCAAATCGTTCTGGAAGGTTTTTGGAACGAACATATTTTTACGCAGAACTTTATGCACTATTTATGTCGCTAACTATAATCTCGAAAATTATTTAAATGATCTAGACAATGAATTTAACCATGAAAATTGACAAAAGCAAGCTTACTAAGAAAGAGAAAAGAATGCTTCGCATCTTAGAATTAGCTGGTGAACTTGTATTAAAGGAAGATAAGAAACTTTTAGAAGAATTAGCAAAACATTAAAATAAAAAACCAGAGACTTATAAGTCTCTTGGTTGAATTGTGCTTCGTTTATTTTCTTTTGATCTGCGCACAGCTTCTTTGATTAACTCTTCTACTCTCGCACTTAACGCTTCCGCAAAATCCCCAGACACATTCATACCTTTCGCTACGTCTTTAATTTTACTTCGTACAACCAATAGTTCTGACATTTTTGTTTTGCCCCCTTTCGTGTTAAAAAGCGTTTTTACGCCATTTCTAGCCATTAGAAAAAATGGAACTATATAAAGCTTTGGATGATTAAATGTTGTAAGAACTTATTCTTCCTTTTTTTTCATGAAGGGAAAGAAAATAACATCTTTAATTGATTCTTTTCCTGTTATCAACATGACTAACCTGTCTATACCTAAACCGTAGCCTGCTGTTGGCGGCAAACCGATCTCCAACGCGTTTAAAAAATCCTCGTCTAGCGGCATCGCTTCTTGATCGCCCCTTTTTAATAAAACCTGCTGCTCTTCTAGTCTTTTTCTTTGATCTATTGGGTCATTTAACTCATCATACGCTTTTACAATTTCCGCTCCTCTTACTAATAATTGAAATGTGTTTATTTTTGTTGGATCATCCTCGTTTCGTTTTGCCAACGCGATCATCTCTACTGGATAATGCGTTAAGAACGTGGGCTGGGTTATTTTTGGCCTGCATACGCGTTTATATAACTCATCCAATAAATTTCCGTAATGCTTCGCCTCATTGATATTCATGTTTGGGATTTTTCTTTTCACTATCTCTTTTTTTAATGATTCAAAATCCCTGCATTTATCAATATCAATCCCTGTTTCATCTTTGATAAAATCATTGAACTTAATCCTTTTGAATGGGGGCTTGAAATTAATTACATCCACTCCTATCTTCATCTCATAACTTCCATTAATCTCCTTAATCATATTCGGTATTAACTCTTCTGTCATTGCCATTAATTTTTCATAGTTCGCATAGGCAAAATAAAATTCCATCATCGTAAATTCTGGATTATGAGTTGTGTCAATGTCCTCATTCCTGAAATTCTTACAGATAGTGTATACCCTTTCGAAACCGCCAACGACTAATCTTTTTAGATATAATTCTGGAGAAATTGACAAGAATACGTCCATGTTCAACGCGTTTAAGTGTGTTTTGAATGGTTTTGCTGATGCGCCCCCATATGTTGTCTGCAATGTCGGCGTTTCCACCTCTAAAAACCCATAATTATCCAAGAATTCCCGAACCATCTTTATTATTTTTGTTCTTTTCTTGAACGTTTCCTTAACATCCTGATCTGTAATTAAATCCAAATATCTTTGCCTGTATTTTGTCTCCTGGTCTTTTAAACCATGAAATTTTTCCGGCAGCGGCTGGATGGATTTTGTCAATAACTTTATTTCTTTCGCCCAGACTGAGATTTCCCCTGTTTTTGTTCTGAACACTGTCCCTTTTATCCCAATGATATCACCTAAATCCACTTTTTTCAATACTTCATACTGCCCTTTTATCTCCTCTTGGCGAATGTAAACTTGTATCTTTCCTGTTTCATCCTGAATGTGGCAGAAGGACGCCTTTCCCATGCCCCTCAACGTCATTACTCTTCCAGCAATAGAAACAATATTGTTTGTTTTTTCCTCTTTGTCCAGGTTCTTGTATTTCTCAAGAATATCAGCAGCATTATTTGTTTTATTGAAAATCTGCGGGTATGGATTTACATTTATCGCTTTTAATTCCTCTATTTTCTTTATTCTCTCCTCAATCAATTTCTTATAGGTATCCATCACTCCTTGTATCTTTCGCTTGGATATAAAAGTCTTTTCTATTTTGTTTTTTCCAATGTTAAAATGGAAAATTCTCTGCCTGGGAGCTTCGCGATTACCTCTTTTGTCTGCTTGAATTTATACTGCTTCGCTTGGATTAAAATACTTTCTTTTTTCGGCGTTACTATGATCATTTTTCCGTTTGGTTTTAAAATATACGCTGCTTGATAAAAGAATTCCCTGTATAACTTTGCCGCGTTCTGCTCTGGGAATTGGTTTGTTGGAAAAGGCGGGAAGGTAATTATTTTGTCTATCGCATTTTCTTCTACCTTGATATCCATCCAATCCATCTCCACCCTTCTAAAATTGATCTGCTTTTGGATATTGGCTAATCTTGCGTTAATCTCCGCGTTTCTCAAATTATTCTGCAGGGAATCTATGGCTGTTATTTTTAATTCTTTTTCTTTTATTTTTTCCACTGGCTTATATAAGTAAAATTTCTGGAATAAGAATTTTTCTATGCTTTCCTGATGCACTAACTTTTCTGTCGCATATAAGGCAGCCTCTATTGGGATTTCCCCTGTTTTTGTAAATGGATCCAATAATGCCTCTTTTGGATTCCATTCCGCAATTCTTATCAGGCAATACGCGAAGCAAGGGTTAATCGCTGTGTTATTTATTTTTATCCTGTAATCTCGTTTACTTAAGACTTTTCCACACCAATCAATCATTAAAGTACAGTTGTTGTCCTGGATATCTAAAAGAATTGTATATTGCGGCTCCTCTAGATCTACTTTTTGTTTTGTTTTTTCTCCAACTATATCCCCTGCTTCATGCTCTATTTCCTGCGAGTTAAACTCATGCTCTCCTTTTCGCTCACATCGCAACGCGAATGAACCTTTGAATTTGAATTCTGTATTTTTAATTATACTTAAAATTTCTTCTTTCTTTGCAAATGTCGTATTGTTTAGATATTCACCTGTCCGCAAAAAACTTCTTCCTTCTACTGTTAGTTCCGCTAGTTCTTTTTCTGAGATATCTTCAACTATTATTCTTCCTGGATACAGTACTTTTGATTCTTTTTTTGTTATTTCCTTTATTTCTTTTTGACTTATGGATTCTAATCCTTGAATAGACCAAATTATTGCTTTCATTGATTTTTGTTTTTCCTGAAGACTTATAAATGCTCTCCTTGAAAAATAACGATCTTATACTAGAACGACATCGCAGAAACTACGTTTTCGCACCTTCCTTAGTATTTTATTTTGAATGACTTAAATTCATTTTGGAACGGCTCGTCAAATATTTTGATGTTTTCCACTTGTGATCCTGCTGGCCCGGTTTTGCATTTTTCTAATAACATCTTTACTTTGAATTCGTGGCCCTCTATAACCGCTTCTACATTCCCATTTTCCATGTTTTTCGCGTAGCATTTTAATCCCAACTTATCTGCTTCATTTTTAATAAACGCTCGAAAAAAAACTCCTTGGACGAATCCTGAAACTAATACTCGAACACGACGCATGCACTCTGCTAGAACTACAATCTTAAATGTCTTGTGTTTTTAAAAAAATAAAAAATGCCTCACCTTGATGAGGCGAGCGCCGCAATCGCTTTGAATGAAGCGACAATCGCTGAACCCGAGGCGAAAATAACAATATTGCTCAATATCCTGCTTAACCAGCCTAATGTGCCCAATACTTCCGCTGGAAGCGACGCTAATCCCGCGGATGAGACCACCAACGCAATGCATGCCACGAGAAATGGCACGATTTCACGGTCGCTGATGTTCAACAAACCGACAACCAATCCCAACGCCAATAATAACCATATTGAACCAACTGAAGTTCTTCCCATTAATCCTAGAACAATCGCTATTATCAAACCGATTAGAAACGACCAACCGCCTACTTTTTCCATGAGTGTTGCTTTTGCCATATATCCCTCCAACTTTTATTTCTTCAGCATTTTAACAATTTAAATTTTTATTACCACCTTACAGTTGTTTCGCTAGATAAATACTGTTTTCCGCGCTTAGAATTTTGACTTTCACCCTATCACCTACATTTCCTTTCGCGTCGACAATGGTTATCGCCCTATTTTGAGAAGCAGCGACCATCTCTTTTGGAAACCAGCCAGGAGCTTTTATGTCCGCGTAAATAATGTCACCTTTTCTGAAGACCAACGGGATTTTTTTCGTTCTTGTGATATTAAAATCGTGCGGGCCGCATTTCAATTTTATGCTAAACTGCTTTTCCCATTCTTCCAACTGCCTATAAAATTTAAACCACGACAATCGCTCAGCGTCGTTCTCCTTTCTTGAGTATTTGTAGGTCTCATATTTTTGGATGCTTAACCTGCAGTTTAATTTTTTCGCCAATTGAATTATCTTTATCATCTCTTCATCGTTTATCCCAGGCAGATAGACTGGCGTTAAGTTTAATTCTATCTTTGAGTTTATGACTTCCTTTAACATTTCTTCCACTCTTGTTAGATTATACGCATGATTTCCGAACAGATATTTCGCTTTTTCAGGATCCAATGAATGCAATGACCAGTTTAATCTCCTTAATCCCGCCTGCTCCCACGCTTGAATCTTCTCTTTTGTAACCAATGTCCCATTTGTCTGCATAGAAACAGTTTTCACTTCGGGAATTGTTTTCATATTTTCCAGCAATCTTTGTAAATATGGATACGCTGACGGCTCACCAACACTATCTACATTGATCTCAATATTATCGCATTGTTTTAACTGAACCATCTCTTTGATATATTTTGTTACATATTCTGGATCCACTAAGAAATTCTTTTTATGCTGCTTGGAATATACGCCTGCGTCTGTAGAACAGAAAATACAGTTCATATTACACACCGTGCTTGTCCTAATTTGCAACAGATTAGAACCGCGATCTATAACGCCAATATGGATCAACCCAATTAATGGGATACCTGTCTTTTCATCCACGTAAATAAGATTTGGCTCCTGTGTTTCTTGCTGCTGCTTCTCATTTACAAGCATTATTGTTTCCATACAGCAGTTGTTTGAAAAAGATTAATAAACCTATTCTTTCGCTTTCCTGAAAGCTTATAAACGAGCTGTTGGTGATGCAGTTTTGTCATGACCTTAGGAATTATTACAGGGAAAAGTAGCACGAATCATTTCTTTTTCAGCGTGCAGGATTTACAGCGCGCAAAGAAATTCCATTATGTACAAGTACTGCATCGAGAAGGGTACAATGTTCTAGCGTATATTACGGATGTGGAGAGAAAGGAACAGGAAACTATCGCGCAATGCATGATCCTTGGTTATAGAGATGAACAAACTATTTTGAGGACATTACGTATTCCTTTAGAACCTGGAACTTCTGTTTTGGATGCTACGGATGACTTTATTCGCACTACGTTGGGTTTAGGAGAAACAAAAGGAGCGTATTTTGGCATTTTGGAAGGAAGAGAAAAGTTACCTGTATATTTAGACCTGAATAAACTACTTACAAGACATGCTGCGATATTAGCTAAGACTGGCAGCGGAAAAAGTTATGCTGTTGGCGTGTTATTAGAAGAGATTATGGAACGTAATGTTCCTATTGTTGTTATTGATCCTCATGGAGAATATTCTACTTTAAAACTTCCGAATTTAAACAAAGAGAACTTTTCTCGTTTTCATATCCAACCAAAAGGATATACAAGCCATGTGCAGGAATACAGCCCTGATGTGCAACGAAATCCTGAAGCTCGGCCATTGAAATTAAGCTTGAAGAGTCTGAGCGGAACAGAGTTAATGCACCTGTTGCCTGGAAAATTATCAAGCACGCAGATTGGATTGCTGTATTCTGCTTTGATGGATACTGGAAGCGGAACGAATTTTGACCAGCTGCTTATTAATTTGCAATTAGAGGATCACCCCGCTAAATGGACGTTGATTACGGTTATTGAATATTTGAAGAAATTAAATTTGTTTTCTGACGCTGCTACACCTTTATCTGAATTAGTACAGCCTGGGAAATGTACGTTATTAAATTTGCGAGGTGTGCCGCAAGAAATACAGGAAATGATTGTGTATAAATTAGTGCAAGATTTGTTCACTGCGCGCAAGAATACTGAACTACCACCGTTTTTTTTGGTCGTGGAAGAGGCGCATAATTTTTGTTTAGCCGGCGATACACTTATCTCTACTGCTACAGGAACTAAAAAGATTGCAAATATTAAAGATAATGATTTAGTTACGACTTTTAACTTTGAATCTGCTTCACTGGAATATAAATTCCCTTCGCAATTTCATGTACCACGTTTTGCTGAAGTTTATGAGATTTCTACACAGTTTGGAAATACATTAAAAGCAACTAAAGACCATCCTATTTTTAGCAAAGAAGGATTTACTTTTGTTTCAGGAGTTACTAATATTGCAATTCCACTTGAAACCTCTTATAATATGGAAAAGGATCATGTAACTGCAAGAATTCTTGGACATATTTTTGGTGATGGTTGGCTTACTCGTGATGGGACAGCTGGTTTTTCTGGAAGATCTGAAGACCTTCTTAAAATAAAAGAAGATCTAACTTCATTGGGTTTTTTGTCTTCAAATATCCACGATTTAAGCAATACCTCCGAAATCAATTCTTTAGATTATGGTTTACTCCAAGTTATTGGAAAGGGCCATTCTTTTACCTCTTCGACTCGTTGTTTTGATTTTTTGATGAAATATGGCTTGACACCTGGAAGAAAAGTTTTAAATCAGTCTTTTGTACCTCAATTTATCCTCAATGGATCGAAAACTGTTAAAGCAGAATTTCTTGCTGCATTGATGGGAAGTGATGGATATAAACTTAGAGTTCATAAACGAAATCCTGATACTGTACGATTATCCTTTTCTAAGATTACTTCTCTTGATGCAAATGCTAACTATTTTGCCCAGCAGATTATTGATCTATTTGCTCAATTTGAAATCTCTGCAACTCTTTCTGTTCGTTCTGGCAATATAAGAAAAGACGGATTTATAACAAGAAAATATATTATTTCTGTTTCCAACCAGCAAGATAATTTCCTTAAGTTTGTCTCTTGCATTGGTTTTCGCTATCGTCATGAAAAAGAAATTCTTTGTAAAAAAGCATTTTATTATTTCACGCATAAACTTTCTCTTCTTTCTTCTAAAGATGCCTTGAGGGAAAAAGTCCTTGCTCTGCGTGAAAAAACAGGTTATGGAAAAATTAAACTAGCAAAAATTTTTGGACTTGAACCTTGGCTTGTCCGAAATTGGATCTATGATCTTAAGTCCCACTCCCGCTCAAAATCTGCAGGATTATCCAAATTTTCTTTTCCTACTTTTGATAAATGGTGTGGATTATACACTTCTCCACACTTTATCTTTGATCCTGTCCTGAAGGTTAAATTAATCGGAGCCGAACAAGTGTTTAACCTTTCCTTGCCTAATCAAAACTTTATCGCTAATAATCTTTTAGTTCATAATTGCCCTGAGAGAAGCTATGGTGAAGCAAAAAGTTCTTTGGTCTTACGACAGATTGCGAGCGAAGGCAGAAAGTTTGGGGTTGGATTAGCTGTTGTTTCCCAACGACCAGCGCGATTGGAAAAGAATGTTTTATCGCAATGCCACACACAAATTATTTTGAAAGTTACCAATCCGAATGATGTCAAAGCTGTTGGAAATTCTGTTGAAGGAATGACTTCAGAAGTTGAAGAAGAGCTACGTAACTTACACATTGGGACTGCTTTAGTTGTGGGTGTTGTCGACCTGCCGTTATTGGTTGAAGTGCGTCCTAGAAAAAGCAAACATGGCGGTGAAGCTGTGAATATTTTAGAAGCGTTTGACGGCATTAAAACTTCTGAAACTGCTGAAGAGAAACCTGCTGAACCTTCATTTTTTCCGCTAAAACAAAATGCCCCTATCGCAACCGCTTCCAAACAAGAAATGCTGAATATTTTAAAGCCAAAAGTAAGCGCCGAAGATGTTCGTATTTTGTGTGGTGATAAATTAAAGAAATTACAGACCTTTTTGGTTCCTTGTTCGATGGTAACCTGTAAATATAAACATTTAACGTTTCAATTATTATGCAACTTAACGAATGGACATTTAGTCACAAATACAGAACGCGGCACTGGAACATTATTTCCATTCACCATTGACAAGCTTTCTGAGAAAGAGCAAAAAATATTTGGATTAGCGAGTAATTTAGGGAAAGAATTCACCGCAGCTGAGGTTTTTTCTAAATCAGGATTGACCTTCTCTGAAGTATATGACATTATCCAGACGTTGATTAAAAAGAAACATCTTTCTCTACAAGGGAACAAGTTTATTTTAAGTGATTCTATTACATTCTTTTCAACACTTTCTGACCTTGCTTGCTATGAAAAGAATGATTTTGTGACCATTCCCTATGACCAGAAATTATCCGGCAAATACACGAAGGATGATTTTATTTCTGTACTTAATAGATTTGTGCAGGTAGAAGCGATGAAAGATTGCTATCTGGTTAAGTATGACGTTGAATATAAAAAATAATTATTCTCGAGGAGTATATCCTTCTTTCACTCCAATGCACATAAATTCCCCTTCATAGTCTATCCTGTGGATGCATTTTTCCCCACGTCTTTTTTCATTTATCAATCCACAGAAATATCTTGGTTCTGCCCCAAAATTATATTCTGTCGCGTATCTACACATCCCTTCTTCATCTAATCTGGGCATCAGCATTGGATTTTCCACTATTGCTTTTTCCAACGGAACCCTCGCTATCGTTAATTTTACCATTACAATTCTCTTTCCAAAATTCTTATAAAGCTTGCTTTTCTGTTATTTCTTTTTTGTAATGGGGATAGACTTCTGGGAGCATGAAGACTTTTTCTATCTTAACCGCTGTTCCCTTGTCGTTTTTGAGCATTTCTTCTGACGTCAAAGAAGATGTCCCTACCGCAATGAGCTCGTCTTTCAATGAATAGGCCGCGACAATATCATTCTTTTGCATTTTGGTCTCTAATCTGCTTATCCCTGGGATGCTGAGATTCGCCCCATGACAGAGCGGATCGACTGTTGAATCCAGAACCCAGACTTTTGGCAAATGTTTGACCGCGAATTCCACTGGTTTTATTATTCTTCGCAGATGAGATTCGTCTCCCTGCTTGTATTGCCCATACGCGTCTTTTAATTCATGCAGAGAATGCCATTCTTGGTCGTTAAATGGGCCAGCTTTTGTCCGCACTAACTGTTTCATATGGGCGCCTATCTTTACTTCTTTTCCGAATTCATGGCACAATGTTCTAATATACGTTCCAGCCTGGCAGCCTACTTTGAACAAAACATCTTGACCTTGGATTTCGAGAATTTCAATATAATAAATATTCCGTTCCCTCTCTTCCCGTTTTACTGCTGAACGCAATGGCGGTAATTGCGTAATCTTTCCTACAAACTTTTGTAGAGTTTTATGAATTTGAGACTCCGGGATTGGCTTATGGATATGCATTAAACAAACGTATTCTTTTCCAGCCAACAATAAATATTCCGCTGACCGTGTTGCTCGTTCTAGAGCTGCTGGCAAAACCCCTGTCACATGCGGGTCTAATGTTCCACCGTGGCCGACTTTCTCCCTTTCCAAAATTCTTTTTACGTAATCAGCAACTTGATGGGAGGTTGGACCTTCCTGCTTGTTAATACAAATAACGCCAAGATCCAGCATTTCTTGCATTGTTCTTTCTTCTGGCCTCTTTCCGTATTTTGAATCTGTACTTGCTTTTTTCTTTACTAGTATTTCTCTTTCAATTGTTTCGAATGGCAGTTTCATCTCAATCTTTCTGTTGAATTCTTTTTCTTAAAACTTTATAAGATTAATTGTTTAAGAATTAAGGTTTCGCTTCGTGGCTTTCTTTTTTGCCTGTCTGCCTGATTACTTTGCTCATCTTTTCTTTGGCTATCTCTTCTTTTGCCATTGCTCTTTCCGGCTCGCCGGGCATTTTATGATGACCTTCATGCTCTTTCTTCTGCTGTTTGATCTCTTCTTTTTCCAACTCTTTCTTTAATTCCTTCTGCGCCTCTTTCTTGGCTTCCTCTTTAGCAACCTCTTCAGATTTTACTTCTTTCTTTCCTAAGATCTTCTCAGCAATATTCTTCTTTTCTTCCTTTATTATCTTTGTTTGGAATGGAAACTCAGCTAATTCCACTAGAGCATATCCTTCTTCTTTCTTGGTTTTGATCTTGACTCTTGTTGGCGGATTTTTAATTCCTTTTGACCATAATAGTTCGTTTAAATTGATCCCAATCTTCACTTCCTCCACTTTCATGTGCTTCTGAATAAAATCCCGAACAGCCTTAACCGCTTTCTTAGCCCTCTTATAACGAGCTACCTTCAAGAATTCTCTTCTCAGCGGGATTGTATATAGTCGTTCGTCTGCCATTATGCTTTTGTCTTTGTTTTTCTCCAATTTCGTTTTATTTTTGTGTATTGACTTGGATGAACTCTTTTTAATCCTTTATTGATCTTTGGAATGATCCAGATAGGCGCCCATTTTGTCTGGCGTCCTAATTTCGCTAATCGTAATTTTTTTGCTTTTGGTTTGAATCTGCTCATCGTTTGATCTTTGTTTCCCTTTTTTGCGGCTCTAACTGCATTAACAGCTGCTTGAACTGCGCGTCAGTCAATTTCTCTTTTACCTGCCCCTGCTGGGCAAGCTGGGAGATTATTGCGACCACCTGCAATGCTTTTTGCGGATGCGCGCTTTTTAATGCGCCGTATCTTGTAATCGCTTCGCTTGACATAAACTGCTTCGCGATATTTTCCAATGCGGTAATTTGTTGCTGAACCTTTTGCTCGTTTACTCCTTCTTGTTCCATTCTCTCACTGCGCATTTATCCATAAGCGCTTTTCCTTTGGATGTTATGATCCTTCCTTTGTTTACCCCGTCTTTTTGGAATTTGACCAACCCTGCGGATTCTAACTGCTGCAGCGCATTTCTCAATATTTTTCCAGCGCCCTTTCTGAATTCTTCAGGCCTATGGCCTTGATTTTTCTTATTTCCGTATTTGATCCTGAGTTTTTCCACGCCAATTGGGCCGCGCATATACACTGTTCTTAAAACCGCAGCCGCGCGAATATAGAACCAATCTGGGTTGACTGGCGGGCGTTCTTTTCCAGCGCCTGTTTTAGCGAATAATGTCCATTCCGGCGCTTTGAGCACTGATTTTAATTCTTGTCCTAATTTTTCAATTGATTTATTGATGTCTGCGTCGTATATAACTGCCATTTTGTTTGTGCACTCCTCGCGGAGTAAGTGGGAATTTTGTTCCCATTGAGATCTACTCTTAGAAAATGGGAAAGAAGTGTGGTTTAAAAAGCTTTCTTATGGAAAAGTACTTAAGGTTTGATTGTAAATTCTTTTTATGGCCGTTTCTTTCAAACTCTTTTTCTTGTTTCTTATTTTTCTTGCCGTGATTTTAGAAGCTATTGGGGATGTGATTTTAAAAAAATGGGCATTGGAACATAGATCCTTGTTTTTAATTTTAGGCGTCGCTATCTATTTTATTGGATCTATTTTCTGGATTATCTCTTTGCGCTATGAATTATTATCTAAGGCCATTTCTGTATTTACTTTGTTAAATTTATTGGCTATTGTTGGGGCTGGAATCGTTCTCTTTCAAGATCATCTTTCTTTTCTTAATAAAATTGGAATTGGATTAGGGATTTTAAGTTTAATTTTGATTGAATTTTTCTAAACTTTCTGCAAGATTTCCAGCTTTTTCACCTGAAGACTTTAAAAGTCTTTTTTCTTTCTATTCTTATGATTGAACTATGCTTATGGGTCTTTGGAAAACCTGCCTGGGAGATGGATTTGGAGAGCACTGAATTAAGATCTTCTTTAGTTTTAAAAGCAGAAGAATTACAAGAAAGGTTATGTTCATTGTCTATTATACTAGAACGACTGGAAGACGCTGGATGGCAGAGATACCATGATTCCTATTCGCTTTATCTTTATCACCCAGCATTAAACACTTTAGAAGAGGCGCGATTTATGCTGCAAGAATTAGAAATCCCGTTAGAATGTGTAGAACTGTTTTGCTTACCGTAATACAATTATATTTCCCCTTCCCTTTTTTATTCTCTCTATCTTTCCTTTCGCCTCTAACTCTGTCAGCATTAAACTCATCTTTGCTTCAGAAAAGGGGAAATGTTTTCTTAAATCTCTTTGATTCATTCTCCCCTGCTCTTTTTTAAGGATTTCAATAATCCTGCCTGTGCTGTTTTCTTCTGGCTGTATCTGTTGTTTTCTTTGTTTCTTCCAAACTACAAATGAAGCTAAGATTATCAACAACAAGAGAAAACTGACCCAAACCAATGGATTCATTGATTCTGTCTCACTTAGCAATTTTTCAGCTTCATGTGTTGGAGACACAATTCCTATTTCTGTGGATTCATTTAGACTTGGGAATATGAATAAATCCACATTAAATATCCCTTCGTCCTTAATATTTGTTTTTTCCTGCTCTACTATTTCACTAAATCCTTTTCCTTCCTTTACTGTAATTGTGTATTCACCTGAAGGAACTTGAAACTGGTACTTTCCCTGCTGGACCAGCATTCTTTGTATGGGGACAGAATTTATCTCTACTAGCACATTATCCACTTTTTTTAAGGATAAATCGTAGACTGTTCCCTGGATTGTTGCCGCCTGCACTATCAAGGCTAAACACACTATCCAAAACAGCATTAGTATTATACTTTTTTTCATTTCTAGCTTTGTTTCCTAAAACTGTATAAAAACCTTTCTTTTTTGCTTAATAAGGTTGAATTGAACTTTTCTAAAGTATTCAGAGGATAAAGAAAGCTTTTTAGAAACTGTTTCGAAAGCATCTTTATAAAGAATATTCGCTCTTCTGTCTTAAGTTTTACTGATCAAACCTGGAGGAATGAACTATGAAAAAAAGCATTGGTATTTTTATCTTGACTCTTTTTTTAGTAAGCCTTGTGCCTGTGTTCGCAGACGATTCTACTGGAGACACTGTGCGAACGGACGCTAAAACAATTATAAAAGACAAAATCAAGGAACAACGAGACTTGCGAGAGAAACAGCAGGAAGAGCGCAAAGAGATCCGCTCCACTATTAAAGAAGAACGCAAGAGTGTTAAAGAAGGTCGTAAGGAACGACATAAAGAATTAGTTGATCTTCGCGGAACGTTGAATGGGTGCAAAGGACAAAAAACAGACGCATGTGAAGCAGCACGGACTAAGGTTCGTGGACAAGTCAAAGAAAACCTGAAAGACAATGTTGGCGACGTGATTGAGGCTTTGAACAATCTACGTGAAAAAGTGAGTGAAGCTACTGACCTCGCGCATCGAGATGAAGCATTGGTTAAAATCGACGCATTACTCGCGAAATTAACTGAGAGACAAACTAAAATTGAAGATCTTCCAGAAAACGCAAGCACGCAAGAACTGAAAGAAACTATTAAAGATGTGCAAGATGACTGGAAAGAAACACGCCATGACTTGATGGTGTATTCCGCGTTCCACGCTAACAAGGGAGTTCATGGCGTTATTGTCCGAGCTGAGAAGCTTGAGACAAAATTAGACGCGACACTTGAACGATTAAAAACAAGAGGCTACGACACTTCCGCAGCCGCGTCTTTAGTGGCTACGTTTAAAACTGAAATTAGCGCCGCGAAAGAACAAGACGCTAAAGCAAAAACAAGCTTTGAAGCTGCGCGAACAGATAAGACTGCTTTTGACCAATCTGTCCGGGATGGATATTCTGCATTAACTGAAGCACGAATCCACTTGAAAAACGCGCAAGATGCGTTGAAGGAAATTGTCAAAGCAATCAAGGCTGTCCGCGACGGAGAAAAAACGTTGACTGAAGAAGTCGCTAAGAAAGATGAAGCAGAACATCCAGTCAATGCATCTGTTATAACCAATGGAAGCGCGTAAGCGCCTTTCTTTTTTTCAACCTTACACTTTAAATAGGACAACCTATCAAATAACTCATGGAGGCGATGTTATGAAAGCATTTGTCCGTATTGGATTATTATTTTTAGTAGTGTCTACTTTGTTTCTTCTCGGGTGCGGACGACAACAGCCAGCAAGCCAAAATGTTACACCTGCTGTCACTCCTTCTTTAGACCAAGAAGTGCAAAGTCTAGATGTTTCTTCTCCAGCAAACGGGCAACTTAATACTTTAGACGCTGATTTAAGCAACCTTCAGACTGATCTCAACGCTTAATTTTTTTCTTTTTTAGAATCTGTGTGGGGCTTTCCCCACAGCTCTGCTGTGGAAGCATAAGCCATATAGTCTAGGAGTTCTTTGTTTTGGCTTATGCAGTATGCGTGTCATAAGGTGTACATGATTAAGTATCATCTCATTTTTGTGGTGA
>JACRKJ010000083.1 GCA_016219825.1 Candidatus Woesearchaeota archaeon
ATCAGCGACGCTGATGTTGAGTCTTTAGGATTAAGCCCTAAATCAGCGAGACCAGAATGGATGATTTTAACTATTCTGCCTGTTCCGCCTGTTACTATCCGGCCTTCTATCACTCTTGAAACTGGAGAGCGAAGTGAGGATGACTTAACGCATAAATTGGGGGATATTGTCCGCATTAACCAACGTTTATTTGAAAATATCAACGCTGGTGCCCCTGAAATCATTGTTGAAGATTTATGGGATTTACTGCAATACCACATCACTACTTATTTTGATAATGACATCAGCCAAGTTCCTCCAGCGCGGCATCGCTCTGGACAAGCCTTGAAAACGTTAAGCGAGCGAATCAAAAGCAAAGAGGGTAGGTTTAGGCATAACCTTGCTGGAAAACGTGTCAATTTCGCGGCACGTACTGTCATCAGCCCTGACTCTAAAATTGAATTGAATGAAGTCGGCGTTCCGATGAGCGTCGCTATGGAATTAACGATTCCAGAACGCGTCACTGAATGGAATATGAAACGACTGAAAAAATTCGTCGAGAATGGGCCCCATAAATATCCTGGAAGCAATTATGTCTTGCGGCCAGACGGCAAGAAGAAAAAAATTACTGATGAAACACAGGAGCAATTATTAGAAGAACTGCAGCCTGGCTATGTTGTTGAACGCCATTTGATGGACGGAGACATCGCAGTCTTTAACCGCCAGCCTTCTTTACACAGGATGAGCTTGATGGCGCACCATATCCGCGTCCTGCCTGGAAAATCATTCAGATTAAATCCCAGCGTCTGCAACCCATACAACGCGGATTTTGATGGGGATGAAATGAACCTGCATATTCCCCAGACAGAAGAAGCGCGGGCTGAAGCTGAAATATTGATGGATGTCAAAACACAAATCATCAGCCCTAAAAATGGATTAAATGTGGTCGGATGCGACGCAGATTCTGTTACAGGCAATTATATTTTAACAAAACTCATGAACTTTGAGCGCGCTGACGCAATCCAATTACTGCACAGCGTTGGTGTGTTTAAACCTGAACGATTTGATAAATTCAAGAAGGAAGTTACTGGAAAAGAAGTTTTCAGCGCCTTGCTGCCAGAGGATTTTAGCTTTGTCGGCGTTTCGAAAAATAGGAAACCTGTCATCATCAAAAACGGCATGCTTACTGAAGGCGTTATTGACAAAGCAACTGTTGGACAGGATAAAGGAGACCTTATCCGCGCGCTCTACGCACAGTATGGCGCAGATATTGGAATTGACCTTCTTGGAAAGATTTTCCGTTTAGGCATCAGCGCACTATTGAATTACGGATTCACCACTTCGATCGCTGATTCTGATTTAGCACATGATGTCTCTGAAAAATGCAGAGACGCAATTTACAGCGCTGAACGACGTGCAGCACAGCTCATTGAGCAATATCACAACAAAGAATTGGAAGCCTTGCCTGGAATGACTTTGGAAGACACTTTAGAAGTCAAGGTGTTCGATGTCTTGAACAAGGCCCGCAACCGTGTCGGGGAAATCATCGCTGAGATTGTGGATGAGAATAATCCAACAATTATTATGGCTGTTTCAGGCGCGAAAGGAAATTTACTTAACTTAGCTATGATGTCTGCCTGCGTTGGACAGCAAGCTTTGCGCGGCAGAAGAATTGAAAATGGTTATGTTGGAAGAACGTTGAGCATTTTCGCTCGTGGAGAGCTCTCCCCGAAATCAAAAGGATTCATCAAACGGGGATATAAAGAAGGATTAACTCCTGAAGAATTTTTTATGCACGCCATGACTGGAAGAGATAGTTTAATGGATACTGCTCTGCGTACGCCTAAATCAGGTTATCTTTATAGAAGACTGTCCAGCGCATTGCAAGACTTGAAAATTGAGTATGACCATACTGTGCGAGACGCAAACCAAAACATTGTCCAATTTAGTTACGGAGAAGACGGTCTTGATGTTTCCAAAACTGAAGGCGGAAAAATCAATATTCCAAGAATTGTCAAGGAAGTTGTTGGAGAATAACCATGAAATTACCTGACCATATTCAACAAGAAGTGGATGAACATTTCAAGAAGTACAAACCTTCTGAAAAACAAAAGCAGGAAATTCTGAAGCGCGTCACTTCCATGACTGAAGATGCGGCTATCGCTCCTGGAGAGGCTATCGGCATTATCACCGCTGAAAGTTTTGGCGAGCCTTCCACACAAATGACTTTAAACACGTTCCACTTCGCGGGTGTCGCGGAGATGAACGTCACTGTTGGACTGCCGCGCCTCATTGAAATTTTTGACGCGCGCAAACTGCCCAGCACTCCAAAAATGGAGATCTATCTGAAACCAAAATACTGCAAAACCACTGAACAAGTCCGCTTATTAGCATTAAAGATCAAGGAAACAAAACTCTCTGATGTTCTTGAGGAAATCTCCCTGAACATCGCGAAAAGCCATGTTGAAGCTATATTAGATAAGAAGCGATTACGCGACTTGGAATTAAAAGCGGCTACTATCTTTGAAAAACTTCGTGATGGATTGAAAGGAGTTGACGTCAAAGAAGGAAAAGAAAAGGAACATTTCTTATTAAAGCCAAAGGAAAAAGCGACTGACCTTTCTGAATTGTATCGATTAAAAGAAAAAGCAAAAATCATCCACCTTGCTGGGCTGAAGGGCATTACACAAGTTCTTCCTGTCAAAGAAGGAGAGGGATATGTTGTTCATTGCGCTGGCTCAAACTTGAAAGACGCTCTCGCAATGGAAGAAGTTGACGCATCTAGAGTTATGACTAACCATATCTTTGAAATCGGGGAAATTTTAGGCGCTGAAGCTGCACGCGCCGCAATCATCAATGAAGCTCTGAAGGTTATTAAGAACCAGGGTCTAGATATTGATATCCGCCACATTATGTTTTTAGCTGATGTCATGACCAGAACCGGGGAAATCAAAGGTGTTACCAGAACAGGCATCACTGGCGAGAAAGAAAGCGTTATCGCAAGGGCAAGCTTCGAAACTCCTATTAAACATATTATCAACGCAAGCTTAATCGGTGAACGAGATGATCTTATGAGCGTTGTTGAAAATGTTATTTTGAACCAGCCTGTCCCCCTTGGAACTGGATTGCCTGGATTAGTCGCGAAGGAGAATAACAATGAATCCCACTGAACAATTACGTGAAGACTTAAAGAAAAAAATCCCTTCTTATGGAGCTGAACTGACCTTGAAGAAACTACGGGCAGGCACTGTGAAACGCGTGTACTTATCCTCGAATTGTCCTCATAAAGAAGACTTTTTGCAATTCTCTGAAACTGCTGAGATTGTAGAATTGCCTGAAGACAACCGCGCCATCGCTGTCTTGTGCAAAAAACCTTTTTCTGTGGCTGTCTTAAGCTTTGAAGCATGATTAAATTAACACAAGAAATCATCCAGTCGATCACTCTTTTTGAGAACGTTACAGGCGCTGATGTCAAAGACTGTATTCCAATCGCTGATGGATTATTATTTATTGTTGAAGAGGGAAATGTGCAGAAAGCATTACGACAACTGCCAAAGTTAGAGCGCTTGTTTCATAAAAAGATTAGCCTTCTGGCGTATTCCCCTGATCTTGTGAAATTTGTACAGAATTTATTATATCCAATTAAAGCAAAAGAAATCACTGTTGAAGGGAATGTTGTCTCTGTTGTTCTTTTCGATGAAAAAGACAAAGGAAAGATTTACGGCAGAGGACGAGAGAACCTGCGATGGATGCTCTCTGTTTTGCAGAAATACTTTCCTATTGCTGAAATACGAGTTTTGTAACGAAAAGCTTTAAAAATGGATGCTGTATCTCGATCTCATGGGTAATAAATCTAACGGCTTAATGGCTGGACGAAAATTAAAGTTCAAGCGCAAAGAAGCGCGCTGGCATAACAAATGGTATATGAAACGTGTTTTACAGCTTAAAGAGAAAGCAGATCCTTTGGAAGGAAGCTCTCAAGCGCGCGGCATTGTCCTGGAAAAAGTCCAAATCGAAGCAAAACAGCCTAATTCCGCAATGCGGAAATGCTGCAAGGTTCAATTAACCAAGAATGGAAAACAAGTCACCGCATTTATTCCTGGTGATAACGCCCAGAAATTCATCAATGAACATGATGATGTCATTGTGGAGTGCATTGGGGGAAAAATGGGCAGAGCAAAAGGAGATATTCCCTGCGTCAGATGGCAAGTCATCAAAGTCAATGACCAGAGCTTAGACGCTTTAGTGCATAAGAAAATCGAGAAGGGACGACGATAAATATGCACATCAAACTTTTTCATTTATGGGATATTTCCGGCATTCACGTGGAAGATCCTGGCTTGAAAAAATACGTCACATTAACTCCTGTCTTTGTTCCGCACGCAGCTGGAAGAAACGCGAAATCCCGCTTTGGAAAAACAAAAAGTAATATCGTTGAACGGCTTATGGGAAAACTCATGGTTCCAGGTCATAAAGGAAAGAAACATAAATTAACTTCCGGTCATATCACTGGGAAAGGAGCACATGTTTATCAAACTGTTATTGACACGTTTACATCTATTGAACGCGACACAAAAGAAAATCCTGTCAAGGTTTTTATTAAAGCTATTGAGAACGCAGCTCCCCGCGAAGAGATTACAACCATTGAATATGGCGGAGCCCGTTATCCACAGGCTGTTGAATGCGCGCCACAGCGAAGAATCGATATCGCATTACGGCAAATGGTGCAAGGCGCGTATACTAAATGTTTTGACAGTAAAATCACATTGGTGAAAGCGCTTTCTGATGAGATCATTAAATCCTACCGCATGGACCAGACCAGTCAGGCTATCTCCAAGAAATTGGAGCTTGAACGACAAGCTGATTCCAGCAGATAAACTTATAATCTCTTTTATCCTGTTTTTTTTATGACTGAAGAATATATTTCTGTTGAAGAAGGTTTGGAAGGAAAAGTCATTCCTTTTGAACAAGCGTTGAATGTTCGAAGATTACAAGAGATTGAACGACGACAGTTTGATCCTCGAAGGACTTCCTTGACTGAAGAGACTGAAGAGGAAATTCAGCAGAACTTACTTCATTTTTATAAAGATCGGTCTGCTGGCAGACAGAATATTTATTACGCGCTTGCCACCTCTTCTGGAGTTGCTTATATGGGCTATACTGATTTTTATGGCGTCGCCAGCCAAGTCCGTGAATTTCAAAGAATCTTTCCTAACGCCCCTATCCTTGTCCATGGAATGGGAACAGCATTAGACTTTGATCTTGTTCATCATCTTCCCACTCGCGAAGAACTTTACGCGTCTTAATATTTTTCTCAGATGGGATTGCGAAATTTTGTTTTACCATTTCAGAAAAAACTTTTTAAAAACGTACAGATTATTCGTGTAACTTTTTCTTGATATAACCTAAATCTTGTTGGGTTATACATTTGGATAAAATTTCGCCTGGAGACTAAATTTTTTGCGCTTAGCGCAGTTCGACTTTACTAGAAAAAGCGATTAATCTTTTTTTGATGCGCTCTGCATCTTGACCAGCAATAATAATAAACTTCTTAACAGAATTATCAGACATCGTAAATTCAATGTGCGCGTCTGCACCTTGCCATAAAGTAGCGTATGCACTATTCTTCTTGATCAATATATGTTTAACCTGTTTTTTGCTCCATGAAAAATTGTTTTTGTCTAGAGCAAGAAATTCTTTGCTTTTGTGCTTTACCCTGCCTGCTAGCTTCTCCTTTTCTTTCCTTATTTTTATAATTTTTTTCATAACTTTATCTGTCAACACGTACATAAGAACAACTATTGGAAGACCAACTAAAAAAGCAATAAAACTCTTCACTATTGACATAAATCCAACAAAAACAATTGTATAAAGAATAATCTCAGTCACTTTTGGGTCAGAAAATTGGCCTCCAACTTTTGAAGCATGAACCCATCTTTATCAATAAGAACTTTATAAAGAATATTTGAACCAATCCATTTTGGCATGGAAAGGTAAAAAAATTCCGCTTTCATTAAGAAGGTTAAATAGTTAGCGACATAAATAGTGCATAAAGTTCTGCGTAAAAATATGTTCGTTCCAAAAACCTTCCAGAACGATTTGCATTGAATCAAGATTTATAAAATGCTG
>JACRKJ010000085.1 GCA_016219825.1 Candidatus Woesearchaeota archaeon
CCATCTTTTCTGCTTTCAAGCAGAAATATGGAGCTAGCGTGAGCTCCAGAACTATTCAAACACAGCGATCAGACATCTATAGCCGAGCTATCTTGTATAACCTCAGTCTGGTTATACAACCAGATTTTCAACTGAGCCTATAGATCCTATCTCCCACTTAATTATACCTGTTTGAGTAACTATTTCTTTAAGAATTCATCGCACTTTTTTTCTTTATGCGTTTTGCCCATCTCTCAGACTGTCATTTAGGAAGCTGGAAGCATCCTGCCTTACGCAGCTTGAACCTGCAAAGCTTTCAAACAGCTATTGAGAAAAGCGTCGCACTTGATGTTGATTTTATCCTGATTTCTGGGGATTTATTCGACACAGCACTGCCTTCATTAGACACATTGAAAGAAGCGACAACTATTTTGAAAGGACTGCACATGAAAAATATTCCTGTGTATGTTATTCCAGGAAGTCATGATTACGCCCCTTCTGGAAAAACAATTTTGGATGTGTTCGCTGAAGCTGGATTCGTGACCAATGTGATGCGTTTTCATGATGATAAATTACAAATCCTCTCTGATCCTAAAACAGGCATTAAAATAACCGGCATGAACGGGAAGAAAGGGGGACTAGAATCATTCACCTATTCCACTTTACAAAAAGACCATCTTGAACAAGAGCCAGGCTTGAAAATATTCTTGTTTCACAGTTTAATACATGAATTAAAGCCGACCTCATTTCAGCACGCTGATGGGATTTCCTTGGAGGATCTTCCAAAAGGGTTTCATTATTACGCTGGCGGGCATCCGCACATGATTTATTCCGCTCCTTTTGGAAATGGCATTGTGGCGTACCCTGGGCCTATCTTTCCGAATAATTTCCAGGAATTGGAAACACTGCAGCATGGAAGCTTTTATATCGTTGAATTTACTGATGGAAAATTCTTACCCAAATCTATTTCTTTACCTCTGGTTCACGTTTCCTCGTATTCTTTTTCAGCAGAAGGAAAAACTTCCCAGGATGTTGAAAGAGAAATCCTCTCCACGATTGTTAATTGGAAAGGAAAAATTCTTCTGCTACGGATACATGGGTGTTTATGCCAGGGAAAGCCATCTGACCTTTCTTTTCTTAAACTGCAGCGTTATTTCCAGGACGCTTTTGTTTTTTTACGCAACACCGCGCAGTTGACCAGCAAAGAGTATCTTCTTTCTGATTCTGTTTCTGGCCTTGTCCAGGCAGAGGATGAACTTGTCCAGGCATTTTTGCAGCCATTTTTATTTCCGCAGGAGTATACATTGACCCAGTCGCTCATTCATTTATTAGACCAAGAGAAAAAAGAAGGAGAACGCAACCTTGATTTTGACCAGCGATTATTGCGTGAGGCTGCTACAGCATTGAGTTTACCCCTTTAACTATGCGCTTATACTCCATTACCCTCCATAACATCCGAAGTTTTGAAGAGTTTCATTTAGATTTCGCAGAAGGCATTACCCTCTTAACAGGAGATATTGGATCTGGAAAAACTACCTTGCTCTTAGCGATTGATTTCGCCTTATTTGGAATACGACGAGGAGAATTAAATGGATCCTCTCTTTTGCGGAATGGATGCGACGCAGGATCTGTCACATTGTCTTTTTCACTCCCTGAAGGAACTATTCTTATTAAACGAAACTTAAAACGCATGAACCAGGAAATCAAGCAGGATTTTGGCTATCTTGAAATCAATGGAATGGGGCAGGAATACACCGCAAGCGAATTAAAACAGCATATTTTGGAATTGCTTCATTATCCGCAGGAGTTACTGACGAAGAAATCCTCATTGTATCGGTATACTGTTTATACCCCCCAGGAAGAATTAAAATTAATCTTATCAAGTGACGCTGAAGAACGATTACAAACACTGCGAAAAGTATTCTTGATCGATAAGTATAAACGGATCGCTGAAAACACGAAAATACTCCTGAGTGTCTTTCGCGAGAAGAAAAGGGAATTCCAAGGAAAACTCGCGGACGTCCCAATTTTGGAGCAGCACTATTCACAGGAACAGAAGCGCGCTCAAGACCTGGACGTGAAACTTCAGTCCGCAAAGGAAGCTGTTCTTCCGCTGCGCCTGCAACTCGCTGAACTTGATAAAACTTTCACAGATCTGGAAAAAGAATTGAAAGCATGCCGTCATCAACAGAAAGAATTTGATATTACCACCGCGTTACTCGCCCAGCATACGCGCTCAAAAAACGTCTTAACACAGCGCCTCGTCGCAGCTGAAACTTCATTGCGACGCATTCTTCCTGAACTACAAACAGAACTTTCCCTTGAAACAATCCAGGCTTCTTTTCGAGAAAAGCAGCAGCTTCAGCAAAATCTGCTTGAACAGCATCAACACCTTCAGAAACAATTATCAAAAATCTCCTTACAAAAACAACACAGCCAGCACCTGCATGACTCTATCTCAACATTAGACAACTGCCCTGTTTGCTTTCAGCTTGTCTCCCCTGAACACAAATCTTCCTTATTATCACGAGAAGAAGAAACGATTCAAACACTTACAACCGAAGAACAAGAGGTTGCCTCGCACTATTTCCGATTGCAACAACAACTTTTAATCTTGGAAGAGGAATTGCAGCGCCTGCAGCAGCAGGAGCGAAAAGCGCACTCTCTTTTACTTAAAAAACAAGAAGCCCACCATCTTCAAACTGACCTTGAGCGAATTCATGAGGAGGAAACACAATTAGACACCAGCATCGCCGAACTTTCCAAAAAACAAACTCTTCTTTCCAAAACTATTTTATCATTCCAACACCTTACCGCAAAACTTCAAACTTTCCAGAAAGAAATAGAACAGACGCGAACAGCGGAAAAAGAAGCAGCGATCTTAGAAGCGACGCTGCAGAAAGAACTTTTACTTGCAGAAGGCCGCGCCAGCCAATTACACTCTGATCTAGAAATGAAGCAGCAACTCCAGAAACAATTAGAACGCCATGTCTTTTACCAAGATTGGCTGGGAACAAAATTTCTTTCTCTCTTAGAATACCTAGAACAGCAGCTTTTTTTAAATGCGCATAAAGAATTCCAGCTTTTTTTTCAACAATGGTTCAGCATTCTGGTTGAGAATGAGGAATTCCATGTCAGACTGAATGAACAGTTCACTCCCTGCTTACAGCAGCAAGGTTATGACTTGGATTTTGAGAATCTAAGCGGGGGAGAAAGATCTTCTGTCGCATTAGCTTATCGTTTAGCATTAAACCAAGTGATTAATTCTTTCCTCTCACAATTAAACACCAAAGGATTATTAATCTTAGATGAACCAACTGACGGATTCAGCAATGAACAATTGAATAGGTTGCGCCTTGTGTTTGAGCAGTTGCATATGCAGCAAATCCTTTTAGTCAGCCATGAAAACACATTGGAGACGTTTGTGGATTCTCTTTTACGATTAGAAAAACGGAATGGAACAAGCGTTCTTGTTTAACTGCACAGTTTAATCGCTTTTGTGATTGGTATTTTTTCCAATAACACTTTTTCCCTTATTTTTTGAATCAGGTATTCTTTCTTCTGCTGCCTGCAGTTTTCCTCAATCTTAATTAATCTCATTCGTATCTTTTTCCACGCATATACGGCGGCAGCCAACGCGTCATGCTCGTGCTTATTCTGGATTTTAATGTAGCTTGTCTGCTTTTTCAGATATTCATCAACCATTTTTATTTTTTCCTGGACACGCAAGCTTTGTTCTGGCTCTATTATCTCAGCTCCGATCCTTCTCGCTATTTTTTTTGTCGTCACTGGAGATGGAGCGACATCAGAACCTAACAGAAACGCTTTTCCCTCTTGCAGTATGTCCTTCGTCATATTATTAATCCCGTAATTCCGCGCAGAATTTATTTTGAGAATTTTTCCGTCTAAATCCAGAACCGCGAACGCGCAATGCGTCCCTGGATCAATGCCGATAATGACCAACGCATCCAATTTTTTATTCTCCTCCCCCTATTTTCTTCCTTACATTTACATCTTTTTCCTTTCAAAATCTATATCCAGTTTTTAAAAACGCCAACGACAGGATTTGAACCTGTAAGTCCGTTAGGACACCGGTTTTCAAGACCGGCGCACTGCCAGATTATGCGACGTTGGCATCTGTTTTTTATATAATACACTCTTTAAATATTTACTCCTCAACGTTTGTAGAAATATTTAAATACTCAAACCTTCCTTCAAACGTCAATGAGCAAAAGAGGGATCATACAACTAGTTCTTTTGGTTTTTCTTCTTTCACTCAGTACTGTTTCCGCCTTGCAAGTTTCTTTAACGCCAGTTCAATCAGAAGTTTTACCTGGGCAGGGTCCGACATATATTATTCATTTAATCAATGATGATTCTTTCTCGCAATATGTTACGATTAAAACGATTGATCTAGTTTGGATGATGGATAAAGATAATACCCAATACATTGTTGACGCCGGCCAGACGAGAGACGTCACTATTTCCTATACGCCGCGTGATTTAAGTTTAGAGCCTGGTCTTTACGGCATTAATTTTTTAGCGACCACTGGAAAAGTCCGGGAAACAAAATTACTCCCTGTTGAAGTTTTAGCGTATACTGCCTTAGTTGACGCGCAATTTAAGTCTCTTCCTGTTATTGATCCTAGAAGGACAACTACTGTTAAACTTCTTTTGAATAATCTGCATACTATTCCTATGGATGATGTTCTAGTCCAGTTACAAAGCAACTATTTTCAACAACAACAATCTGTCAAACTCGCAACCAAAGGATCCCAAGAACTTTCTTTTCCAATAACACTTGATCCTTCCCTGCAAGAAGGAACGTATGATCTGCGCGTTAAATTAACAGCTAGTGATGGGCATGTTTTAGTTGACAAGGCGTTTCCCTTTACTATTGGAAGATACTCCCAAGCGAAGCAAGTTGTTGAACCACAGAATGGTGTTTTCGTCACAGGAGAAACAGTCACTAAGAAAAATGAAGGCAACGCTGTCTTAGATGAAGTGTACTCCAAAGATTTCACTAAATTTTCTTATATGTTCACAAGCTTTAGTCCTGCTCCTTCTCATATTGACTTAAATGACGGGAAGAAAGTCGCTGTCTGGGAATTTACTTTAGCGCCTGGACAAAGTTATACTATTCAATATTTAACCAACTACCGTACTCCTTTCTTTTTTACAGTCCTGCTTCTTTTAGGGATCGCTCTTTTTTACCACCTTAAAAAAAGAGATTTGGTAATCCAGAAAAAAGTTATGGTTCTGCATACACGTGAGGGAGGATTGGCTGTCTTGAAAGTGCTGATTACTGTTAAGAATACTGGATCAAGTGTTTTGCAGCATGTTGAGCTTATTGATCGCGTTCCCCATTTATTAAAATCACCTACTGATTTTGGAACTGCGAAACCGCATGTCCGCTCCCAACCAGACAGCACGCATTTATACTGGGAAATCCCACATTTACGCAAAGGAGAGGAACGTGTCTTTAGTTATAAAATTGAAAGCAAAACCAAACTGCCTTCTTCTTTACTGCTTCCGCCAGCAAGCGCGAAAGTAACTGTTGGGAAAAATAGGGTTATGGCAACATCAGGCACCGCTGTTATCCGTAGACGATAATTTTTCTATAAACTACATTAGGTATTATCTTTTTAAGTTTATTTTCTACCTGCTCTAAAATTTTAATCTCTCGTAAAAATGCACCTGCTGATAAAGATCCTGACAGCTAGATAAACTTTTATATCTGCTTGACCTCATCTTACCTTATGGTCATTTTAAGCAATGGATATTATATCTGCGATGAATGCAAGTTAAAATATGGGGATAACGCTCTTGCCCAGAAATGCGAGAATTGGTGCAGAAAACATAAAAGCTGTAATCTTGAGATAACCAAACATGCTATCAAATAATTACTTATTTTCCACTGTCGGAAGCACTGCAATGGGAGCAACTTTTAAATACTGACTTACGTTCAAATTCTTAAATCCCCCTGTAGCTCAATGGCGGAGCACCCGGCTGTAGATAAATTCGCTGTTTGATCTTATGCCTTGTGCAAGAAATGACAAACAGACAGCTGATCCCGGGAGGCTGCCGGTTCGAGTCCGGCCGGGGGGATTTTTCTTTTAGAAAACATTTATCGAAATCCTTATAACCCACGATATAGATAGATTGTTTTGAAAAGAGATGCGCATACACTTGATTTTATTCTGTTTATTGTTCAGTCTTTTTCTTATTGGGTGCACTCCGCCAGAACTTGCTTTCGCACCAGAAAGAAACGCAACTGTTGAACCTCCTGAAATCCTTACCCAATTACAGATGGAACAAATCCTCTTTGAGCAGATTAATCAGGAGCGCCACAATAGGAGCATCAGCGCACTGCTCTGGGATGACCGGCTCGCTGTTATCGCGAGAGATTATAGTCTGGACATGGCTCAGAGAAAATACTTTGACCATATTTCTCCAGACGGCGTCACCCAGCTCCAGCGTCTAGAGCGCGGAGGATTTTTCGCTTTCAGGAACTCTTCTGAAAATATTTTCATTATCTCACTCGTAAACCAGTATGGCCTTGATGATGACAAGAAGTGTATTTCTGAAATACAATACAGGACGCACCGTGATCTTATTACCAGAGCGTTTAAAATCTGGAAGCGAGAAGAAGGATCCTTGTCTGCCCTGCTCAATCCCGCGCTTGCCCGAAGCGGTTTAGGGATTGCGACTGTGGATAATGAAACATACTATTTCACCCAACTTTTTATTGAACCAACCTCCTGCGGCGTAAAAAATCTTCCCTGCTGTAGAGGATTCCATAACGATATTTCTGTCGGTTACTGCACTCCTCCTGCGTCGTGCGGACAAGATAGTATTTGTTTTGTTCCAAAATTTTATGAGCCTCCTGAAGAACCTTACCAATCTACTTTCAGCCCACAGTTCAAACCAGATCTTTTGATGTGCAAGTAAAAAGCATCAGTTTTAAAAAGGAGCAGTTTCTCATTTTATTCAGACGCCTCAGTAGTGTAGATCTGAAAGGAGCACAATGGCCTAGCACGCGAGCCTGTCGCGCTTGCAACCCGAGTTCGAATCTCGGCTGGGGCGTTTTCATACTCTGAACCTGAGTAACTCTTTTTTAGGTTTATACCATTTATAACCATTGTTATTGCAAATAGGATTGGTGCTCGAAAATAATTTCGCTTTTAAATCCATTGCAGAATAATATTAGCATTTCTTTCTCAATAATCTTTAAATAGGAGCGAAAAGCGGAATATTTATATACTGGATGCTGTTGCCCACCTTATGTCTTTTTCTAAGCAGACCGCATAATCCTGCATTGGTGGAATGCCTTAGAAGGAAGAATCTGGGCCCGTAGCTCAGCTTGGTAGAGCACCTGAACAACATGGAAGGGATTAGGGGGAGCATTTTCACTAGCATTTTTCGTTCAGCATTAGTCATTACTCTCATACTTTTTTCATCTCCTGCTCCTCCTGCTGTTGGTGATACTTTTACTCAAGTTGAGAAGACATCAGGTGGTCGCGGGTTCAAATCCCGTCGGGCCCGAATTTATTCACAATGACTGAAGCGCAACCATTTCAACTGCACGAGCATACGTTAGTGCCGAAGCATGAGAAATTGCAGGAGGAAGAAAAACAAAAATTGCTTCATGAATATAATCTTTCCATCAAGCAACTTCCTCAAATTAAATTGAGCGATCCTGCGTTGCAGCATCTGCAAGCACAGATTGGGGACGTTATAAAAATCACGCGTGCAAGCCCAACTGTCGGGGAAACATTCTTTTATCGGGTGGTTATTTATGGTTAATAATTACAAAGAACTTATCACAGCTTACTTTAGAGAATACCCATTCATAGAATCCAATATCAACAGCTTCAATGATTTTATTGATCGGGGATTGCAAAAACTTATTGATGAAGTCGGCGACATTGTTCCCACAATCATTCCGCAAGAAGTAGAAAGCTTTGTCATTAAACTAAAGAAGATTTGGGTTGAGAAGCCTTCCATCACTGAAGCTGACGGAAGCAAACGGGATATTCTGCCGAGCGAAGCTCGATTACGCGGCTTAACGTACTCTGCCCCTATCTTTTTAGAAGTAAGCGCCTATGTTGATGATGTACAACGGGAAAGCTTTACTTCGATGATTGGAAAAATGCCTATTATGCTTAAATCAAAATACTGCCATCTCCATGGCATGAAACGCGATGACCTTATGAAATCAGGAGAAGATCCTGATGATGTCGGCGGTTATTTTGTGATCAATGGGAATGAACGCGTCTTAATCACTGTTGAAGACCTCGCTTCCAATAAATTATTCATTGAGTATAAAGGCACAGGCCCCAGCGAGTATGTTGGACGCGTATTCTCAGAAATGGGAAGCTACCGCATCCCGCATATTTTAGAACAAATGAAAGATGGGGTCTTTTATTTGAGTTTTACACGCTTTAGAAGAATTCCAGTGCTTGCGGTGATTAAATCGTTGGGTCTTGCCAAGGAGCAGGAAATCGTAAAATTAATCGCAGGTGATGCAGTTTCAGACGCGTTATTCACTAATTTATACCACACTGCGGACTTGAAAACGGAAGAAGACGCGCTTGATTTTTTAGCGAAAAAAATCGGCATTACGCAGCCAAAAGAAATCAAAATGGAACGGTGCAGAGAGCAACTGGATAAATATCTCTTACCTCATTTAGGAACGCAAGCAAAAGACAGGCTGACAAAAGCGTATAACCTGTGCAAATTAGTCAGACGATTCATGATGACGATCGATGAGAACTTACCTCTCCCTGATAAGGACCACTATGCGAACAAACGCCTGAAATTAAGCGGAGACTTATTGGAAGATTTAATGCGCGCAAACTTGCGAAGTTTAGTGCAGGATATTTTATATAACTTTCAGCGGTCTGTTAAACGAGGAAAATTCCAGTCTATCAAAATTATCATTCGTGATGAACTACTGACATCGAATATTAAAAGCGCCTTGGCTACTGGGACATGGGCTGGCGGCAGAAAAGGCATCAGCCAGAATATGGATCGGACTAATATTTTCGCTTCGTACGCGCATTTACTTAGAGTTGTCTCATTATTAACCTCAACACAAGAAAACTTTGCAGCGCGTGCGCTACATCCAACACATTGGGGCAGGCTGTGCCCTATTGAAACTCCTGAAGGAACTTCTATCGGGCTGCGAAAGAGTTTTGCTATGCTGAGCACTGTTTCACGAGCTGAAGTACAAGAAGAAAAATTGAAAAAAGCCTTGGAGGGATGCGGCCTTAAGCCTGTAGCATAATCATGACTGACATTTTTTTAAATGAAAAATTCATTGGGACTGTAGAAACCGCGAAAGAGTTTGTCAAACACTTGCGCAATGAACGCAGACGTGGATCACTGCCCCAAGATTTGAATTTTTATTACGATGACGCATTAGATACGATCTCTTTAGACATCACCCGCGGCAGATCCAGAAGGCCATTGGTTGTGGTTGAACAAGGGAAATCAAAATTAACCCCTCAGCATATTCAAGACTTACTGAAAGGCGAAACGACTTGGGAAAAGCTTGTCAAGGAAGGTGTTATTGAATATGTGGACGCTGGCGAGGAAGAAAACTGTTATATCTCATTGTCTGAAGATGAATTGACAAAAGACCATACTCATCTAGAAATCGGGCCTGTTGTTATTTTGGGATTAACCACTTCTACTATCCCCTACGCGAATTTTGGAGTGAGCTCACGTTTAGTGCGGGGGAGCATTTTCCAGAAACAATCTGTCGGGATGTACGCCTCTAATTTCTTATTGCGCATGGACACGAATGTCAGCGTCCTCCACTATCCGCAAGTCCCTATTACTAAAAGTTTTATGCAGGATGTGATTAATTTTGATAAACATCCTTCTGGACAAAATATTGTCATCGCGTTAATGAGCTACGAAGGATATAATATGGATGACGCCATTTTAATCAACCGTGGCTCCCTTGACAGAGGTTTTGGACGGTCTACTTTTTTCAAGCCTTACTCTGCTGAAGAGTTGCGCTATCAAGGCGGTTTAGTTGATGAAGTAGGAATTCCAGATAAAGAAGTCAAAGGCTATCGCAGCGAAAAAGATTACAGATTACTCGAGGAAGATGGCGTTGTCTCTACTGGGGCAAAGGTCAAGGAGGAAGATGTCCTCATCGGAAAAATAAGCCCTCCTCGGTTCTTAGGGGAATTTGAGGAATTCAGCATCGCCGCGAATATCAAACGTGAAAGCTCTATCGCATTAAGCCATGGAGAAAATGGCGTCGTGGATATGACATTGATCACTGAAAATGAAGAAGGCAACCGCTTTATCCAATTACGCTTACGCAATACACGCATTCCTGAAGTGGGAGACAAGTTCGCATCCCGTCATGGACAGAAGGGCATTGTCAGCTATATGATCCCTCCAGAAGATATGCCTTTTTCTGTTTCTGGCATCATTCCTGATATTATTTTCTCGCCCCATGGCATCCCAAGCCGTATGACTATTGGACATTTAATTGAGATGGTTGGCGGAAAGATGGGGGCGCTTGCAGGACAGTATATTGATGGGACTACCTTTGACGCTATGCCTGAGAAAGAAATCCGTAAAATGCTGCATGATGTTGGATTCAGAGAAGATGGCACTGAAGTGTTTTACAATGGCATTTCTGGAAAAAAATTCACCTCCCGCATTTTTGTCGGCAATATGTACTACTTACGATTGAAACATATGGTCGCGAACAAATTGCATGCGCGCGCAACTGGAAAAATCCAATTGCTTACTAGACAGCCTATTGAAGGACGAGCACAAGGTGGCGGCCTACGGGTTGGAGAGATGGAGAAAGACTGCTTTGTCGCCCATGGAGCCTCATTGTTATTAAAAGAACGCTTTGACTCTGATAAAACCGTTGTGTATATCTGTGAAAACTGCGGTATGCTCGCCATTTACGATAGTTATAAAAACCGTGAATATTGCCCCAAATGCGGAAGCAATGTCAAGATCAGCGCAGTTGAAATGTCCTATGCGTTCAAACTTTTAGTGGATGAATTGAAATCACTTTGCATTTATCCGCAATTATTATTACGCAACAAATACTAACCACCATGGCAGAACCCTACGTCTACAAAAAAGTCAGCTCTATTGTTTTTGGAATGCTGTCTCCAGACATTGTCAAGAAAATGGCATGTGCGAAGATTGTCACGCCTGAATTATATGATAAAGAAGGATATCCTGTTGATGGTGGTTTAATGGATGTGCGATTAGGCGTTATTGATCCAGGCATCCGCTGCAAGACATGCGGCGGCAATCTCAAAGAATGCATGGGGCATTTTGGCTATATTGATTTAGCGCGGCCTGTTATTCATGTTAAATACGCTGAAATCATTTTAACGTTCTTGCGCTGTACGTGCAGAGAATGCGGAAAACTCTTAACAGATAAAAAAGTGCAAGCGCAAGTGACTGAAGAAGAAGCTGCAGCTCCTGCTCCCACTGAAGAAGAAGATTTAGGCGATGAGGAAATCGCCACAAAAAAACAAGTCAAAGAATTAACTGCCAGTTTGAAAGGTGTTAAAAAATGCCCTGCTTGCGGCGCCAAGCAATTTCCCGTTAAAATTGAGAAGCCTTCCACATTCTTAGAAAATGAGCAGCGCGTTACTCCTATTGACATCCGCACGAGATTGGCGAG
>JACRKJ010000082.1 GCA_016219825.1 Candidatus Woesearchaeota archaeon
GCGAAAACCTGCAAAAAGATTTTCCAGCTGACAAACGTTTATGTTCTTCTTTGGAACCTTCTCCTTCCTCTGAGAGTATTTTGAATTCTTTCGGCAGTAGTATTTCCTTCTTGTGGAAATCTTTCTTGAGGAGATCTTTGAGGATTTTGAGGAGACGGAACTCTTTGAGATCCTGAGTGACCAAAAGTCTCTCCAATGCGACTTCTCAGAATTAAGAGAACAGCTGAGAGTGTTAATCCGCCAGCAAGAAGAAGTTCCCCTTCCTCTGAACTAGAATCCACACGAACCCTCGGATCTTTGGGAACGTTGATCCCATCGAAATTGAGAGGATTTGGATCTTCTCTATTTGTACTATAAGGGTTCTCTCCAGCATTTCCCCTGTAATGGTCGCTGTTTATGATAGGGTGTCCTCCACTTTGATCCGGAAAGTCAAATTTGAAGACCACGGTTATTTCAAATGCCAGTTCGCTTCGAGTCTTCATCCTTGTTTTATCTTCGGTTGCCAAGAAAAATTTCTTCCCGTTCCAGAGTATGAATGGCCAATTAAAGTCATCAGATTCAATTGGTGGCTCTTGCCTCCCACTACGGGTAACAGAACCTCTGTCCAAAAGTGGGTAAAGGATCTGAAAACTGTCTTCGGAATTTTGCGCCATCAGATGAATTCCTTCATCGTCTGGGTTCAAAAAATGTTCCTCACATTCACTGAGACTGCCACGAAGCTCATCTATGCTCACGAGACCATTTGGGGTTTCTGTTGCGGTAGGTCTCTCCGTTGGAACAGGTGTAGCAGTTCCTGTGGCGCTCGGTTGACGTGTTGGTGTAGGGGAATTTGGTGGTGGTATTGTTGCTGTTGCGCTTGATGAAGGAGTTGGAGATGGTGGAAGTGGTGTTTTTGTGGGAGTAGCTGTTAACTGTATTCGACTTCCGAATACCTGTAGTCCATAGCTATTACAGAGAGCATTCGGATAATTATTGATGTCGCATATCTCTCCAGTTCCTTTGGTCCAATGCCAATATGCAAACGTCAAATTTGTGCTTACATTGTACTCCATGTCACTAATTATTGCTTCTTTGTCCCTCCTTTGACCATTTTCTTTGACGCGAACAATTTTCCCTGCATATCTCATGATGCCATTAGTAAACGTAGGTCCGGGGATGGCGTAATGTCCTTCTTCGTTTATATCAGCTTCGCTTTGCGGTCGAATTTGGGGAAGGACTTGATTTTGAAGCCATAAAATATCGTCTTCATTCAGTTTGTCCTGTTCTGCAACGCCGCCTTCGGGAGTTGGCGTTGGAGTTGCCGTAGCCGTAGGGGTTGGAGTTTCAGTAGGAGTTTGAGCATCTCCTTTATTCGGAGCTGCTATTACTGCGGCTCCAACGAAAAACATTATTTTTGCGATATCGAGGACTGGAGAAGCTTTAAAATGTGTACTTCTTCTCACCGCAGCAGGAGAACTTCCTCCAGCATGAACTCTCGTCTCAAGTTTCCTTGATGGTTGTTCTTGCTTCTGCTGCGCCAATTCGGGAAGTGTATTGGGCATACGATGATGAGAAAAATAAACTCGTGACGGTCTTTATACAATAAACGTGGATAAATGTCAAAGTTTTTATTTCTGGAAAAGCAAAAAAACAGGACTTCATACTGCTTCGTTTTCGAAAGATCACTCAGATTTTAGTATGATGCCACGAAGCTTTGTCTGTAGAAATATAGTTCCGAAAACTTCGCAGTATTCAAACAAGTGACATCTCTAAAGCGAAGTGGTATCAAAAGGAAAAACAAAAGATCCCTTCCATTCTCCGTCCTCCGCGGCGGACTCCGAAGGACGAGCAAAAATCTCCTCAATTCGGCGCAACTGGTGTCAAAAAATGCGCCTTTTTAACGGTGATGTCTTCCCAAAAAAATATGGAGATTGATGATCATACATATCATACATAGGGGAAAATGGTCAAGGAGATACCTGACCATTTTGCTTGGAATATCACGTTTTTCCTCAGAAACTTGCGGAGAAAAATTGTGTTGCCAAAAAGTGATTATTTTAGTGGGGGGAAACTGTGGAAAGCAAACTGTTTAGAACAGGTATGATTAAATATTTACTCATAATAACTTCTCCTGATGAGGAAGAGATTAGTCTTTTAGTTCCCTAGATTTTATAAAAAGCTTGTGCTTGATTTTTTTTAAAAATAAAATAACATGTGGGAAAACAAAAATAAGTAATACAAATATCAAGAAGATAGCAATATTGGAAATAATATTACCTTCTTTGGGGAATTCTCTAATGCAGGGTTGTCCGTCACAAGAAGAAGAATATGGAGGCGCTTTTTCAAGCCCATAAATCCATAACAAGAATTTTTGGAAATAAAAAAGGCTCAGCAAATAAATTTCGGTAAAAAAGAGTAAACTCCAAAATGAATTAATAATAACTATGGATTTTTTGTATATCTTGGTTGCTATCCACAAAAGAAAATAATAAATGAGCGATAGGAGTAATAGGATCAAGAGGCTAAGAAAAAGGTAATCCCAGCTATTTTTGTCTGCCCGGAAATAAAGCAGAAAAATGAGGAGTATCCAAAAAATACTTTTGTAAAAATTCATTTTATTTTATAAAAGATCATTGATTAGGAAGTATTCGAGATCCCCATTTAAGATAAAAAGCGTCCATGGGATCATCGGAAAATTGCATTCTGATCTCACCGCTCTTTATTCCTTGAAAAAAAGTTGAAACAGAAGCTCCAATTGCAGCAGCGGTTGAAATTTTCCAAAATGGAATCCCTGCGAGACTCGATCCATATCCTGCAATAATATTTCCAGGAGCATCATATCTTATAAATCCTCCATTATAAATATATGCCCAATTCCATCTCTTTTGCTTTCCTGCTGGATCATAATAATAGCCCCATAATACATTTCCTTCTTTATTTTTATAGTCAAATTCTCCATAATCACCTAAAGATAGAGTTGAATTTCCAGAGTCCCATAGGTTTTTCATGGCTATCATTGAAATCTTGTATTATCTTTTCTGCCTTTTTTAATTCCTCATTAAATTTATCAGTGATGTCAGCAACGGATTTTGTTCCTAAATAAGTATATCTTCCTA
>JACRKJ010000084.1 GCA_016219825.1 Candidatus Woesearchaeota archaeon
TAAATATCCTAAACACTTACCCCATATTTAAACAAGAAGCACAAGAGAAGAAAAGAGACCTCTATCTAAACAATGATGATCATCTAAACGATGAAGGGGCGGAATTGGTAGCGGCAGAAATCTATAATTATTTAATAACAAATGAGGTTGTTAATAAATCCACTAACAATGCATGAAGAAAAAGACTCAAGAACGAAGAAGAGAATTCTAGTTATTGCAATTTTTATAATTATTTTAATAACCTTTTTAGTTGGGGAAGTCACTGTTCGTATTTTTGATCCGCAAATCCTCTATAATAAATATGATAAAGCCCATCCTAGCCATCCATACGAAGAGCGGCCTGATAAATATCTTGGTTGGGTGAATGTGCCAAAGTATACTGCGGAAGTAGCGAGTAAACAAAATGGAAGAATACACGTAGTAAAAGAAACACACAATTCTCAAGGTTTTCGGATGGATCATGAAGTCAATTATAGTAAAAAACTCATATTTCTAAGCGGCGATTCATTTATTTATGGCTGGGGAATCGACGATGCAAAAACCATTGGAGTTCAATTAAATAAGTTGGTAGGAAGTGAATATGACGTAATCAATTTAGGGGTTTCTGGGTATGGCACAGACCAGAGTTATTTACGCTATATCAAAGAAGCATCAGTGTATCCAAACAGTATTGTCATCTATGCCTTTTACGCAAATGATCTGACAGATAATCTAGCGGGAGAACAGACAAATGTCTTTAAGCCGGTGTTTTCTTTTGCAGATGAAAAAGAACTAAAGTTGCTCAATGAACCTGTTCCTGACCACCCATATCTGGCAAAAAAATATGGAAAAAAAGAGCACACATATACCGGACTAGACAGAATAGTAAGAAGCTGGTCTGAGTTGTATGTCTTGCTGATAAATCATATACATCTGGATAAAAAAGAAGATACAAAAACAGAAGCGTTAGACGGAGTCATTCTAGGGGTAATAAAGAATTTTTCAGAAAGAGAAAAACACATGTACAGGAAGACGCTAGCGATTATTTCAGTATGGAAGGAAAAGACAAAAACAGATAAAAATGAGTTTATTCTCGTCGCTATGCCGAGCAAACTCGCGGTGGATGTCAGAAAGCAGCGGCAAACAGAGGAGTATTACAAAATGCAGGGTAATTTTGAGTATGATAAACCCTATGCTATTTTAGAAGAATATGCGAAAAAAACAAATACAAGATATATAAATCTCTATCCCGTTGTCAAAAAAGAAGTGCAGGAAAACAACAAGGAGTTGTACTTAAATGATGATGATCATTTCAATGATGCGGGAGCAGAAGTAGCTGCAAGAGAAATCTATAAATACCTTAAAGAAAACAGATTAATAGACAATGGACAATAATCCTTCTTTAATCCGTGAAGTCTGGGAATTTTTAAAAGTCAGAAAAGCATGGTGGATAACACCAATAGTCATAATGTTAATTTTAGTTGCTGTTCTTATCATCATTGGCCAAAGCAGTGCAGTCTCACCATTTGTCTATGCGTTAATCTAATGAAAAAGAATATTCCAGAGATCGTTTCCAAAGTCAAAGAAGCGACAAAAACATTTACGATCCCAATAGTCACAGAAATTTCCTGGGAGCGGAATCCGTTTAAAGTGTTAATCTCATGCTTGTTAAGTTTACGTACACGAGATAGTGTCACTGCAAAAGTCTGTAATAGATTATTTAAAATTGCGGACACGCCAGAAAAATTAGTAAAAGTGCCAATAAAAAAATTAGAATCCTTAATCTATTCAGTAAATTTCTACAAAGGCAAAGCAGAACGTATTCATACTATTTGTAAAATAATTCTAGAAAAATACCATGGAAATGTCCCAGATACAATGGAAGAATTATTGACGTTGAAAGGCGTGGGAAGAAAAACAGCGGGAATTACGTTAGTCTATGGCTTTCGTCAAAAAGAAATTGCGATTCCAGCAGATATTCATGTCCATCGAACAGCGAACAGGATTGGATTAGTGCAAACAAAATTTGCGGAACAAACAGAACAAGCGTTGTTAAAAATAGTTCCAAAACAATATTGGTGGGAATGGAACGACATGTTCGTAAAATTTGGCCAGAATATCTGTCTCCCGCGAAATCCAAGATGTCATCAATGTCACTTAACGAAATATTGTAAGTATTATAAGAAAAGTGGGTTTGGTAAAGCAAAAGGAATAGGAACATTTACAAAAGAAAACAAGCTAAAAGGACAGCTAGAAAAAGATGAATAATTGTAGATAGTGATAAAATATACTATCAATAAAACCTAAATTCATTTAAATCAATTTTTTTCTAAATCGTACTTTCCCATTATATGAACGATGGAAACGAATCGTAATACAGCATGAAGGCGTTGAATTGTTACTGACACAAAAAGAATTTCCGAAAAGCCCGCTCGGCGTTTAAGAGCGATATTCCAGTAAAGAAATAATCTCAGTTACGGACAGAAACTCCGTTTCTGCACCTTCCTCCAATTTAGTTAATAATTCTATCACTAATAACCTTTATAAACTTTCCATCCATAAATATTCTTAGGTAAGGCGCTTCACCAACGCACCCACATCAAGACAGCTTCCATAACAGGAAACGTATTGAAGGGTTGTGAGGAAAGTCCGCCCACGTGTTTTCCAAAAGGAGAACAACAACGCCACTTTTCACAAGAAAAGTTCCTACAAGGGAAGGAACCGTTGAGAAACGACACGGCCATACAGAAGTCATGAAGTTGCGAAGGGTTCCGCGAGGAATCTGAGTTAACCAGCTGAACGTTGAATGTGTGGATGCGATGAAACGACCAGGGCCTGGCGCGTGCAAGTCTTCGAGACGCTGAGTAGAATGTGAAGACAGAACATCGCGTATGTTTTGAATGTACGTTTGGTTCTGACAAAAGGCGGCTTATGCCTTACCTATTTCTTTACTCACGACGTATCCTTGCCTGATAAAAGTATTGGTTAAAGACGCTTACAGAAGTGAAGGAAGTGATATTGTCTATAAAATTAGAGCGGATCTCATTTAAAATGCTGTGAAACTGCGAGGTGTTTTTCGCGAAAATCGTGAGTATGTAATTATATGCGCCGATCTGTTTTGTATACCAGTACACATATCCAATCTGTTTAAGGAACGCAAGGAATTTTTTTTCATCAAGATTTTTGACATAAAGAAAAAGTTCATAATATTGATAGTTGAACCTGTTGCAGGCGATCTCGGGAAAAAAAGAGGCAATAACGCCTGCATGTATAAGTTTCTGGATGCGGAGTTTCACAGTCTGCGGAGAAAGGTGCGTAGTCGCACTAAGCTCATAAATGCTCTTTCTCGCATCAAATTGCAAACTATCAAGGAGCATTGAGTCAACAGCATCAAGAGAAAATGAAGCGTCTGTTTTCTTTTGAAAATCATCCTGAAAAGAGCTTCCCTTATGCTCGCGGGGATTATGGGAATGAAGTTCTTCACGAAGTTCTTTTTCAAGAAGGAAGCTGTGTCCAAGGTATCCACCTTTCAGCCGATTTAGGAGAAGATGGTCTTCAAGGAAATCCCCGTATTTGGAGAGGATAGACTCAAGAAGAGAGTCAAATTCTTCTAATGTATTCGTTGTGACACGAATAAGAAGATCAAAGGAACCAATGCAATTCTTAACGCTCGTGACTGCTTTGATGGAAAGGAGATAATCAAGAAGTTCTTTCTCCTTCGTAACAGCTTTGAGTTTAAGGAAGAGAAAATGGGCGATGAAGCCAAGTTTTCTCTCGTCAATAAGCGTAAGAAATCCAAGAATAATCTCCTCTTCGCGCATGCGCTTGATGCGGTAGGATACAACTTCCCTAGTCGTATAAAGAAGGCGCGCGAGAGTCGTAAAAGAAAAACGAGTGTCTAAGGTTAAAAGATAAAGAAGTTTTCTATCAAGAAGATCCAAATTGTATTGTGTCGTGTTTTCATAGACTTCTCCAACATATTTTCCAAGGTATTTTATATCTTTATCTGTCATTTTCTACATTAAATGCAAAAAATTATTTAAATCTTATGTTTTCGTAAAAATATAGGAAAAAAGTTATTTATATTATACCCACCTAAAAAGAGGATGAAACAAATTGTTGCTCTGTTCGCGGCGGTAGGATTCTACGCTGGAGGAATAAGTTTTGCAGAAGGGTATCATCCTCTTTCAACAGTCAGGTTGCCAGTTCCACGATATAAACTCGTGCGGACAGAGAAGCGGCAGGCAGCGGGAAAACAATACATCGTTCCAATAGTGGAAGATCAATGGGAATGGATGCGCAGAGAAAAAGTAAGCAGGCTGCAGGATCTTCTAAAAAAGCAGGGAAGCTGTAAAGAAATAAAAGTAGATGATTCTTCAATTGCATGCACCAATGAAAAGCAAGGCTGTGTAGACGAAAGAGAACATTGTTATTCAGAGAGCTTTGGAGGTGATTGTAAAGAATGGTGTGTAGAGTATAAATACTGGACAGAATACATCCGTGATGAATATAAAGACCTTAAAACAATCAAGGCGGAGAAAGGATTTTTATTTTGCAGCCCCGCTGTATATTTCCAAGGAAAGGAAGAGCAGAGAAAAGTTACCCTACCTGAAGAAAAAGAAGCGCAAGAGGCAGCCTTGCTACTAAGTGATTTAAAATATATCGCGACTGCAATGGAAGAAGAGAAAGAAGACCCACTCAGAAAAACAGCGGAGCAAGCGCAGGAAAATTTTGAGAAGGCGAAAGAGAAAGAAGACAACAGAAAGAAACTCTCTGCGATTCAGAAAGGAATGCAAAACTGTTTTGCTAAAGAAAACGATGAGCAAAAACAAGCCTGTTTGGAAAAAGTGGTTAAAGATGGGGATTTAGATGGAAACCATGGACTGCCAAGGGTTTTTGAGTAGTAAAATCATGTCTTTTTGATATAATTTGTCTTTAAGTTTTTTATAGAACTAATGCTTCTGCGTTTTTGAGGCTTGAAAATTCTTCAGTGCTCTTTTTATACTTTTGCTATTTTTCACTGCGATGCAAGGTGTTATTATTGGCTATGGGAATACAGGCAAGATCCATTATCAAAGATATAAAAATCTCGATGTCAGAATTCCTGTAGTGGTGGAAATTGATCCAAAACAACAATCAGAAGCAACAGACAGAAAAATAAAAGTGGTGTCTTCATTGGCAGAAGTAAAGGAGAACATAGCTTTTATTGATATTTGCACACCAACAAACCAGCATTTCCAAAATATTCAAGAAGCGCTTCCGTATAATGTCCCTGTTCTTGTGGAAAATCCTGTCGTGCGCACGCAGGAGGAAGTAACCGCATTAAGAGAAATGGGAGATATCCATTTGATTGTTGCGGAAGCAGAGATGTATAATCTCAGTTTTCTCCCATATCTTTTAGTGAACACAAAACCACGACAGATCAGGATGGAAAGAAAAGTAAACCTGGAAATGCTGTTGGATAAAGCTGCAGAACTAGTAGTATTAAATGAAGAGAAAAGCGGCGGAATTGTCTTGGATTTAATGGTGCATGACATAAGCTTATTAATAGCGAAATATGGAAAACCAGAAATAAAAAGCGTAACTGCTTCATCTACAAAATATCCATGCACAGATCAGGTAGAAATAAAATTAGAAGCAGGAAATATTCCAGTCACTCTATATGGGAGTTGGATTGAACCGCGCAGAGAAAGTCCTATCACAGCGGAGATCCAGTTTGATATAGAAGGAAAAGCTCCGTTGCGCTGGCGTTGCGCGAGTTATGTGTCAAAACGACCAGCGAGAAAAGATCCATATCAGCGGGAGATGAAAGCGTTTTTAGACATAATAAAGCGTGAAAGCATACAAAGGACAAGAAAAACAGGGTATAACTTATCAGTCTATTTGGATGCGGTTGAAGTCGCGTTGGATATTAATGCGGCGATGCAGAAGAAATAA
>JACRKJ010000004.1 GCA_016219825.1 Candidatus Woesearchaeota archaeon
AGCAAAGAAAAAGTGCATCAGGCGCTGCATGAAAATACTTCCCCTGATTTTTGGAATGGGTTTACCAATTATGGCAGCCTCTCTCCTGAAACGTATGTTGCTCCTGGCGATAGATGGGCATGTTTTGCTGTGCAGACAGACCAAGATTTTAAAAAAGAGAGACTTTCCGTTAAACCTGTCGATGTTCTTCTTTTAGGCATCCGTCTTCTTGCGTTTGGAGAAGATGAAGTATATGACCTGCTGCAAAGACAAACTTCCCTCTCTTCTGAATTCGCGTATTTATTGAATAGGTTTAATCAAACTTCTCCTGTTGCCGCGATTAACCCCCTCACCAGATTAAGCGGATACAGCGCATTTCAGCATAAACACCCAGAAACAACAGTATTAGATTACGCGACACGCGTTGAAATACTTGAAGCAAGAAAGCGAAAACACGAAGCAGTCACCTCCCCATTTGACTTAGACTTAGAAACAATCACGAAGAAATGCTCTTTACGATACCATCTCAGCAGAGGAGCGCATATTGAAACTGTTATTGCAAATTTTCGCAGAAATGACGCTGCTTCCCGTGGGTATGGGGCGAGTGTTTTGTATTTAAAATCGTAAGCCTTATAATCTGCCCCCTTGTTTTTATTTTATGTCCAATACACCAAAAGATATCAAGCAGATTGATGAAGCAGTTTGGGAACTTCCGCAATCGTATAAAAAAGGAATGCGAGTACCTGCGCGCATCATCGCAACAAAACAAATTCTTGAAGGAATGGACGCCGGCGTCTTTGACCAATTATCCAATGTAGCCTGTTTGCAAGGAATCCAGGATTACGCAATCTGCATGCCTGACGGCCACTGGGGATATGGATTTCCAATTGGTGGTGTTATGGCGACAGACGCTGAGACCGGCGTTATTTCTCCTGGTGGAATTGGATTTGATATAAATTGTGGTATGCGTTTAATTACGACAAACTTAACTATCAAAGATGTCCAACCCAAGATCAAACAATTAGTCAATACACTTTTTGAGGCTGTTCCTTCTGGCGTTGGCTGCAAAGGATTTGTTAAAGTCAACAAACAAGAGTTTGACGCTGTGATGGAAGATGGCGCCAAATGGTGCATCGACAACGGCTATGGATGGAAAGAAGATTTAGACAGAATTGAAAGCAAGGGAAAAATCGAATGGGCTGACGCCTCAAACGTCTCTGAGCGGGCGAGAAAAAGAGGGATTGACCAACTAGGAACATTAGGGTCAGGCAACCATTATTTAGAGATCCAGCATGTGAAAGAAGAAAATATTTTGGACCAGAAACTAGCAAAGAAATTTGGCATCTTTCCAGACCAGATTGTCGTCATGTTCCACTGTGGAAGCAGGGGCTTTGGCCATCAAATCGCAAGCGACTCCTTAGAAATATTCGCGAAAGCGATGAAGAAATACAATATTACTGTCCCTGACCCTGAATTAGCATGCGCCCCATTCCAAAGCCCAGAAGGACAAGACTATTACAAAGCAATGGCGTGCGCAGCGAACATGGCATTTTCCAACAGACAGGTCATCCTGCACCGCATCCGAGAAAGTTTTTCCAAAGTATTTAACAACACTCCTGAGAATTTAGACATGCACTGCATTTATGATGTCGCACATAATTTAGCGCGGTTACAAGAGTTTAAGATTCATGGAGAGAGAAAACAAGTCGTTGTGCACCGCAAAGGAGCGACATTATGCCAAGGACCGGGCAATCCTGAAGTTTCTAAACTATATCAAGAGACTGGTTCCCCAGTTATTATTGGCGGAAGCATGGAGACTGGAAGTTATTTATTAGTTGGAACTGAGAAAGCAGACCAAGAAACATTCTCCAGCACCTGCCATGGATCAGGCAGAACAATGTCACGGCATGAAGCAAAACGACAAATACACGGAGAAGATTTACAGAAGGATATGGAAGAAAAAGGAATTTATGTCAAGACGATGTCTATGAGCGGATTAGCTGAAGAAGCTGGATTCGCGTATAAGAATGTTGCTGATGTTATTGGCGCTGTTGAAAAAGCAGGTATTAGCAAGCCTGTCTGTCGTTTCTCCCCAATTGGAAATTTAAAGGGTTGATGTTCTTTTTACCACTGCTTTAATTTTTCTCATTATTTCTGATAATGGGTTTTATATCACCACAAGATTTCTAAAGAATCTTCGTTTATTGTTTCCATTTCATCCAAGAAAGAAAATTTAATTTTTTTACTTAACCCAAGTCCCGACAATGCAATTATAAGCAAATCTTTATTAACTCCTTATTTTTCTTTGTTTTTATGGCAGTTGAACGCACGTTAGTCTTGATCAAGCCAGATGGAGTGCAGCGCTGTTATTCTGGAGAGATCATCTCCCGTTTTGAGAAAGCTGGATTGAAAATCGCCGGCATGAAAATGGCATGGTGTAATAAACAACACGCTATGAAACATTATACTGAAGACATCACAAAAAGACGCGGAGAATTTGTCAGAAATAAATTATTGGAATTTCTCACTATCGGGCCTGTTGTTGCCATTTGCTTGGAAGGAGTTGAAGCTGTGGAGGTTGTCAGAAAATTAGTTGGCGGCACAGAACCAAGAACTGCCGCGCCTGGAACAATTCGAGGAGATTACGCGCACATGTCTTATACCTACGCGGATGACATTAAAAAAGCAATCCCAAATTTGATCCACGCGTCTGGAAATAAAGATGAAGCAAAATCGGAGATCGCATTATGGTTTACACCTGAAGAACTGCATTCGTATAGAACAGTACATGATGTCTTCAATATCTAAACCATTCCTTTAATTTTCTTGGAAATCCGCGCAAGATCAACAATGCCAATGGCGCCCCCCAATTTGCCCACCGCTCCACAAAATCCCAGATTGGATCTCCCGCAATAGGACGCGCCAACGCTGTTAAAAATCCCCATAGAGCAGCATAACCAACCAACAACCTAAATGGGAAAAACAACATAAGGACTGCTATACTTATATCTATAATGCCAATAACAACAATCAGTTTTAACGCGAGCGGGCCAGCAATGCCTGTCATCGCCGTCAGCATCTCCACAAACCGCTGATACTGCATCATCGCAAAAATACAATGACCAAGAAACTCAC
>JACRKJ010000005.1 GCA_016219825.1 Candidatus Woesearchaeota archaeon
GAGCCAATGCGGAAATGATCAGGAAATATATTCGGAATCAAGGAAGGAAAGAGGATCAGCTCACGCTCGTCGACTTTCCCGCGGCGTAATGCCCCACAGCTCTGCTGTGATTGGGATAGCCGCGGAATGCCAATTTACTATGTCAATGATCCAAAATATACAGTCTATCTCACGTTATCAGATTTTCTTGCTGCGAAAGATCCGATAAAATCATAAAAAAGAAAAAAATTAAAGTTTATACACCAATGCCCCTCTTCGCACTTGGTATTCTACTCTGACTCCGACATCTCGTCCGCGGTTCGCTTCAAAGACTGGAATGTGGTCAATCTCGATGGAACTGACTTGCTGCGTAAATGCCCTGTTTCCATCCTCGAAAGCGATCTTGTCTCCTTGCCGCAACGGTTTGTCTAAACGCACAATAGCAACACCAATCTTCGGATAGAAGTGTGTTACTTTTCCTGCTGGTAAAATTCCTGCCATATCCCCCTCCTAAACTTGCTGCATATGGGTCTTTGGAATATTTAATGCTTTGGTTTTAACTGTGGAATGAAGAAAATAAAAGGGTTTAAATACGAATAAAAACGAAAAAAGAAAATGAAAGAGGTAATAAGGTTGGGGTTAGTGGGTATTATCACTCTAATCCTTTTATTCATCGCATCGTTATCGTATTTCCAGGATTACACATTAAAAGCAACAAGTGGGAGTACCATATTGCGGAGACCAGTGCAAGTAAGTTTACCTGCGCCCCCGCCAGTTATTTGTAAAAATACAGATTGTCCAGAGGATGCAGCGTGCGTGGAGAATGTGTGCAAAAAATTAGATCTAAAGTCAGTATATTTGCAATTGCAAGATGTAAAAACGCAAATAGCGATTCCAGTCAAGGATGTTCCTCATGCGGCGAATGCAGATCACGCGATTAAAGCAGACACTGCAGGCCTTTGTTCAATTGCAGGGTTTCAGCCATTAAATGCGAAACGAGAAGTAGTAAGGACGTTTGGAAAGACAACATGCGGGCAAGGGCAGACTGTTGTGCAGGCATTTAGCGGTGTAGAGCCAGGCTCCAATCCAAGTGCAGGGACAGATAAACCCGTAGGGACAATTTTGTTAGATGGGCAGTGGAGGGATTATTATACAGTGTATTGCTGTTCAGAAAATCCAACAATCCCATTGCATATAAATGCAAATTTAGGATTTTTCAAGCCATCTGAACCAGGACATTTTTTCTCGCGCTGGTATTTATACTTATTCCCCAATAAAGCGATTGACAGTTGTACCATAAAATATACCTCTTCGTATGAACTCCCAGCAGGTACAATAAGGCAATCAAAAATTACAGATACAGCAAATAATAGGGAATATTATTTACTCTCGCTCGCGGCAGATGATATGGAATTTTTAAAACTTTTCAATGGCATTCCACGAGGAGAATTGATAAATCCTGTAGTGCGCATTGCGTGTAAGGATCTAGAGGGGAAAACTGGGGAAGAGGATATTACGCTTGCGCATCGGTTCTACGTACCGATTAACATTCTATAATTCTATTGCGGAGGACAGGATTCGAACCTGCGAAGACACTAAGTCACAAGCTCCTGAAGCTTGTCCGTTTGGCCACTCCGGAACCTCCGCAATCTATAACTTGTTAAGTTTTTTCTCACAAGTCAATAATTCGAGAGAAAGAGCTCTTTTAATGCTTTGCGTCCAAATATAAAGCTGAAAAACAATACTGAAATTCAGATTTTTCCCTATATAAATTCGCACTGGATAAATAGATGAAATAATTCCTTCATTTTTAAGAATTTCCTGAATTTTAATTAAGATATTATGCGAAGGGAGTTCTTAAGGTAAGATATGTCTTACTTTGCCACATGAAGCAAAATGTCCATAACTATTTTTGCCCATCTTCTTAAGAGTCGTTAGAGGAAGAACTCCTTGAATCGTCTTTATTGGAAGAGGATAGCGCAAAGATTGTTGAACAGAAATATTGCCCTTCGTTATAGAAGCTTCAGCATTAAAAAATCAACGAATAAATGCATAAGAATCTTCTTTTTGAGTTATGGAACTCGGAAATTGCGGATTTATAATACTTTTTTTACCAACGGGATAATTAAGAGTAAACAAATATCTTCCAAAACTCTTTCTAAATATAATGTTGTATCCAGACTGATCTGGTTTGATTATTGGGCAAAAAGAGAATAGGGCATAAGTAATCTGTGCGACTCGTTCAACTAAATCTTTTTCGTCTAGAGAAAAATAAAGTGTTAACTCAAAACGATTATCATCTTTTCTTCTATGCAATGAACCATCACCATAGAGGTAACCAAAAAGTTCATAAAAAAGACAGAGTTTTTCATTGTTAAAATCAACTAATGCAGGATAACCACAAAATTTGCGCATAGTTATGTTATTTTTATGAAGTTCTTTGCGAATTGCTTCTTTTGAATAACATACAATCATAGAAATTTTTCTTATAGAATTGCCCATCAAATAAAGAGAAATAATACGAAGAGAACACTTTTTTTCCATAAATCAATAGTAAATTGGCATTCCGCGGCTATCCCAATCACAGCAGAGCTGTGGGGCATTACGCCGCGGGAAAGTCGACGAGCGTGAGCTGATCCTCTTTCCTTCCTTGATTCCGAATATATTTCCTGATCATTTCCGCATTGGC
>JACRKJ010000006.1 GCA_016219825.1 Candidatus Woesearchaeota archaeon
ATACTCCCAGAAAAATATGAACTTACTCCCTCTCAACGTGTCTATCTCAGCCTGCGGCAGCTTCGTGAAGTTTCGGAGACGGAAAACCGTACGCTCTTAAATTCGTGCCGTTTTGACCGAGGGGATTCAAAGCCAGAGCGCTTTAAGGATTCACTTTATGGTTTTCTCTGTTCACATCTTGGAGATATTGGAACTGTATGGCTTGAGATGGAAGCAGCACTAGAACGAATGGACGACCGTACGATGAAAGAAGAAGAATTTACCTATTGGATGAGGCTGATGGAAGATCCCCTTTCGTTTCCCACCGCACGAGTTTAATCTCGTTTCTGTAAAAACATTTAAAAACTCTGCTTGTTCCTTGTTTTCTATGCCAGAGGAAAAAAATAAGGTGGAAGCTGTCTTGTTCACAACTGGCAGATTTCTTCGGTTGGATGAATTAGCTCAGCTTTCAGGTATAGCGTCGGTTGGGATTTTAAAAGAGTTATTACTGTCGTTGCAGCAAGAATACACCCAACGAGATTCTGCAATGGAATTAATCCAGCAAGGAGAACAATGGAAATTAACTCTTAAAAAGAATTATCTCCCATTAACGGAGAACTTACTGACTGACGCGGAATTAGACAGACCAACCCAGGAAACTTTGGCTGTTGTCGCGTATAAAAGCCCGGTCATCCAAAGCGACGTGATTAAAATCAGAGGAACAACTGCGTATGATCATTTAAAAATTTTACAACAATTAGAATTTGTGACTGCTGAGAAAAGCGGGAGAACAAAGATCTTGAAAATCAGCCCAAAGTTTTATGATTATTTTGACGTTGTCGCTGACCAGCTGCAGAGTAAAATGGCAGCTACGCAAGAACAAAAACCAGAGCCTGCGCCCGCAGCAACACCGCAACCATGAAAAAAGAGCATGTCCTGCTTGTGCTTCTTTTTTTGCTTGTCTTAGGCATTCGCGTTTGGATTACATTTCGAGCACCCCAATTCAGCAGTGATGAGGCATATTTTCATTTACGAGCTATTCAATTCTTACTCCAGGAAAAACATTTTTTATCTTTTGATCCCCTAAGTTACGGCGGAAGAGCAGTACTTTATCCGCCTGTTTTTCATTTATTATTGTCTGTATTAAGTTTTGGGAATGTTTTTTTATTAAAACTGCTTCCAGAATTATTTTTATCCAGCTTGATTTTTGTTGTTTATTTTTTACTACGTGAAATGACTTCGTATTCTCTTGGGGCGTTATTTGGGGCAGCACTTTCCGGGTTTGTCCCCTTGTTCTTATGGGAAACTGTGAACTCATTGAATTCCCTGTCTCTTTTTCTGCCGCTGCTTTTTTTATTATTCTATTTATATTTTCAGCTTGAGAAACCACATTCCAGATTTCTTTTCTTCTTTGTAAGCCTTTTGCTGCCGTTTACACATCCAGCAGCTATCTTATTCCCATTGATTGTTCTTTTCTTCTTGTTCTTACTTGCTGGGGGAGCAATCACTCCCAATAAAATCAGGCGAGAAGCGTTATTTTTCTCCTCTCTCCTTATTATTTTTTTAACCTTGCTTTTTTACTCACACGCTTTTTTTACTTATGGATTTGATATTCTACGACAGAACGCTCCCTTCAATATCGCGGCAGACCAATTTCGGTCCTTGACTCCTCTTGAACTTATTTTAGGTGTTGGGATTCTGCCTTTGGTTTTAGGCGTCTTAGGGTTATATTTCGGGATTCAAAAAGAAAAAAATGAAGGCGTGTACTTAATCGGGGCTTTTGGATTAACTTCCTTATTTCTTCTCGCATTCAGATTAATTCCACTAGCACACGGGCTTTTATTACTGGGGCTTTCCGGCGCTGTCTTGTCTGGCTTCGCAATCCATTTTTTCTTTTTACAATTACAAAAAACGAAATTCTTTCTCCTCCAACGTTTTTTTCCGATGCTACTTATTTTAGGATTTACTTTTTTGTCTTTTCTCCCAGCAGTCCAGCAATTGAACAAATTACAGCCTCTTCCAGATTCTGTCATCTATGATCTCTCTTCGTATGATACAGTTCTTCCTTCAAACGCGATCATCGCCGCTCCGCTTTCTGAGGGACATTTAGTAACAGCTCTAGCGCACCGTAAAAATGTCCTTGACTCTAATTTTCTTCTCGCCCCACAGCCTACTGAGCGACTGCAGGATATTACCACGCTTTATGCCACCTGGAGCGAGGCGAAAGCACTGGAGATTGTCCATAAGTATGGGATTACTTATATTTATTTTTCTGAGAACACCGCGCGATCTTTTTCCTTGAGTGAACTTCTCTTTGCGAAAAATTCAAAATGCTTCAAAAAGGGGGGACATCTGTATGCTGTCACGTGCTGAACTCCGTTCTCTTGGATTTCTTTTCTTCTTTGGGATTATTCTTTTAGGTATTCCTATCCTTCTACGCTCTTCTCCAGTAGGTGATATGTCTTATACGGAAATACGCTTCGCTTCAATAATCAAAGAACAACATTCTTTTCCGCGCTATGATCACTTAAGCTATGGCGGGAGAATCAATACGCACGAGCCTGGATACAGTTATCTGCTGCGCGTTTTTGGCTCATTTGGGTTTTTTATCCCGATTCTTTTCGGCATTCTCAATGTTGTCCTGCTTTTTTTCTTATTACGCAATTTTCCCTCTGTTCTTTTTTTTGCCTGTTTATTTCTTTTATTAACGCCTGGATTTTTGTACCTCCATACTTCTTTTTCCCCATTGCAAATAGGGATTTTTCTTTTTTTATTAAGCGGCGTCTTTTTCGTGCATAAGCGATTTTTTTTAAGCGCAATCACACTCGGCCTCCTGCCGTTGTTTAGCTTTATTTTTTTCTTCACCGCGGTTTGTCTTGGGTTCTTTTTACTCTCTAAAAAAGGGATAAAAGCGATTCATTTTGGAAGCTTTGCTCTTGTCTCTATTCCAATATTTTTCTTTTCAGCGCCGTGGTTTTTAAAACTTGGATTCCCCTCGCTCGCTTTTTTTTCACTTCCTCTTTTTTCCCCCCTCTCCAGGCTCCGCTTGTTTTATACTGAGATTGGATCTTTATCTGGTATAAGCCTCTTCCTCTTCTTTCTGGCATTATACGGGCTATACACTTTCGCTTCTGAACGAAGACAACGACTGCTGTTTTTATCCTTCGCCTTGCTTAGTTTTGCATCCGCGTTTTATTCACTCTCTTTCTTCACGCTTTTATTGCTTCCACTTTCTTTTTTCGCGGCGTTTGGATATTCACACTATAGGCGTTCCACTTGGAAAGTCGCGCTGTTTAAATATGGGAGCCTGCTTGTACTTTTTACAGCACTCCTTTTTTCAACAGCCACCTATTTTTCCCATATTCAAGAACTCTTTCCAACTGCAGCGCACCAAGAAGCGCTTGCTTTTTTACGTTCACAAGCTGGCAATGAAACTGTACTTGGGCCTCTTGAAGAAGGAT
>JACRKJ010000007.1 GCA_016219825.1 Candidatus Woesearchaeota archaeon
TCAAACGTGCTCTGTTTTCTATAGTCTGTTGCATTCTTTACTTGTTTCATTAATTCTGGAATGTGCGCTGGAATGTTATGGCGCTTTGAGCGCAACGCAAACAACTGCACCCGCTCCTCAAAGGTTACTGGCACTTGGGGGATATCTCTACGCATTTCATCAACATGCAAAAACGCGGACATGCCCGCATGCAGCGCTACAGCTAGATTTTGTGTTATCGGAAGCACTAACTTCGGCTCTTGAACCAATGGATATGTCACTGAAGCGAGATGGTCTGCTGTTTGAAATGCTTTTATCGCTTCGTTCATCAATCGTCTCACTTTCTCCATTTATTGTTCTTGCCGCAACCGGAGAATCGCCTCTGCAAGATCTCCTCTTGTTTCTTCCAACATCGCTTTCGCTTTTTCTTGCGTTACGTTTGCTTGTTCTGCCACTGTTTTAATGTCCTCTTCTGTAAATGACTCTAAAAGTTCTAATGCGCCTGTAATCTGCAATGATTCCTGCCCCATCATGTTCATTTTAATAATCGTCGGCTCCCTGATAATATAATTCTTTTTTCCCTTGATAATGACTTCAGAAGCTTCAATCTCCTCTTGTTTTACCCCTAACTTCTTCATCGCCTGTTCTAACTGTTTTGGATTCATTCCTGGGAACATGGTAAAGAGTGTTTGATGGCAAGAGAAGCTTATTTAAATAGGCTTTGGTCTTTTCTTTTATGGCGTTATTTGTCTATAATACATTAACCCGTACAAAAGAAGAATTCAAGCCGATGCGCAAGAAAAAAATAAATCTCTTTGTCTGCGGCATTACACCGTATGACTACGCGCATTTAGGACACGCGAAAACATATATCCAATTTGATGTCATTGTAAAATATTTACGATTCTTAAAGTACAATGTGGTTTATCTGCAGAATATTACTGATATTGATGACAAGATTATCCAACGGGCGCAAGAAAAAGGGATCGATTGGAAGGATCTCGCTTCCCATTATGAACAGAACTATTTAGAGAATATGCATTCTTTGAAAGTTGATTCTGTTACAAGGTATGCGAAAGCGACAGACCATATTCCTGAAATTGTCTCCCAAGTGCAACGATTAGCAAGAAAAGGATATGCGTATAAGATTTCTGACGGCTATTATTTTGATATTTCTAAGTTTAAAGATTATGGGAAATTAGCGAAACGGACAGCAGAGCAAGCAGAGGATTCTATATCCAGGATTGATGAAAACAATGAGAAACGAAATAAGGGTGATTTTTGTTTGTGGAAATTTAAGAAAGACAATGAACCTTTTTGGGAAACGAAAATTGGAACTGGAAGGCCTGGCTGGCATATCGAGGATACCGCGATTACTGAAAAATATTTTGGGGTTCAGTATGATATCCATGGCGGCGCTGTTGATTTAATTTTTCCGCATCATGAAGCTGAGATCGCGCAAATGGAAGCTATTTCTGGGAAAGTTCCTTTGGTTCGATATTGGTTGCATACTGGATTTTTGAATGTGAATAAAGAGAAAATGAGCAAAAGCTTAGGGAATTTTTTCACCATTCAAGACGCGTTAAAACAATATTCCCCTTCTGTATTGCGGTATGTTTTTTTATCCAGCCATTACCGGAAACCATTGGATTTCAGCCTGGAGTTATTGGAAAACGCGAAAGGATCGCTGCAACGGATTCAAGAATGCGTACGGAATTTAGGACATTGTACCGGAAAAGGCAAGAGTAATGCATGTGTAAAAGAAATGATTACAAAAAGAATGCATGACTTTACTGAAGCGATGAATGATGATTTTGAAACCGCGAATGCGTTGGCTGTTATTTTTAGCGTTGTACGTGAGACGAATAGTTTATTGCAAGAAAAGAAATTATCCGCAAGCGACGCGAAGAAAATATTGAAATTCTTCTTAACTATTGATTCTGTGTTTAGCCTGCTTGAACAAGATGACGTTATTCCGAAACATATTATAGACCTAGCTGAGCAACGAGAACAAGCGCGAAAGAAAAAAGACTGGAAACAATCTGATTTGTTACGGGAAGCGTTAAAAAAAGAAGAGTATGGCATTGATGATACTCCTTATGGATATGTGTTAAAGAAATTATAATTCGAATCTTTTGCTTAGATCTGTTATTCTCTTAGCTTCCTTTCTTTCCTCTTGTGTTCTTTCTTCAGCCTGTTGCTCTCTTCGTTTTTTAAGTGCTTGCGCGTAGAGCTGTTCAACTTTTTCTTCCCATCCATTTGGGATATAAACTTTTACATCGTCCCCTTCATAATGATTGTACTATGGTCGAAATTCTACATACACTAGATTATTATATCCAATGAATAAGTGACCATATTCTAAACTGTCTCCCTTTTTCAAAACGTTTATTTGTCCTTCTTTGAAACGGTATTCTGTAATTATAGTCGGAACACCATCCTCACGATCACCCTCAATATAAGTGCATCTCCTGCCTAACATTTGCGCAATTAACATTCCTTTCTCAAAAATCTTTTTTCGTTTCGCTTCTCTTTGTCGTGCTTGAATTTTTATTTCGATTGCATTCATTTATTCCATCCCATGCATGTCCGGCATTCCCTGTGGCATTGGACCAGACCTTGAACCCGCTGCCAAGACATCATCAATCCGTAAAATCAATTCAGCGACTTCAGACGCAGACTTGATCGCCTGTGTTTTAATTTTCAATGGCTCAATGATCCCTCTTTTCCAGGCGTCCATGACTTTTCCAGAGAAGACATCCAATCCAGCCCATTTCTGCCCTTTTTCATGCGCGGCTTTTAATTCTGTGAGCATATCAATTGGATCAAGACCAGCGTTTTCCGCTAACGTAATTGGAATGACTTCCAACGCGTCCGCAAACGCGAAGACCGCTAACTGCTCCCTGCCAGACAAGGTATTCGCGAATTTTCTTAATCCCTGCGCGACTTCCACTTCCGCAGCGCCAGCGCCGCCAACAGCAAATCCTACTTTTACTGTCGCGATGACATCGCCAATCGCGTCTTTGATCGCGCGTTCCACTTCATCCACGACATGCTCTGTTCCGCCGCGAATTAAAAGTGTTACAGCTTTCGCCTTTTTACAGCCTGTGACATAGGTTAATTCCTCATCATTGACTTTTCGCTCTTCCACTAATCCAGCGAATCCTAAGTCTTTTTGATTTAAGTCCGCTAGGTTGCTAATCACTTGCGCTCCAGCCGCCCTGGATAATTTCTCCAGATCAGATTTTTTAATCCGTCTAGCTGCGTAAATATTTTGTTTCGCCAAGTAATGCTGGGCTAAGTCATCAATCCCTTTTTGACAAAAGACAACATTCGCCCCAGACTTTACAACCTTGTCCACCATATCTTTCAGCATTTTTTCTTCCATGTTCAGGAACGCCTGCATCTGCTCAGGAGCTGTTATCTGGATTTTCGCGTCAGTTTCTGTATCTTTAATTTCCAACGCAACATCCAACAACGCTATTTTCGCGTCATGTATAACTCTGGGCATGCCTGGATGGACTTTTTCCTTGTCTAAAATAATTCCCTGCACTAATTCTGTGTCTTCAATGCCTGCGCCCACTTTCTTTTCCAGCTTAATGTTATCCATATCAATGCTCATTTCATTATTTTCTAGATCCATCACTTGCTTGACCGCGATTACAATTAAATCTGCTAATTTTTCTTTCGCGACTTCAGCGCCTTTTCCTGTCATTGCTGTCATCGCAATATCTTTCAAGGTTTGAGTATCTTTTATTGAGATTTTCTCCCCGATCTTTTTGAGAATTTCCTGGGATTTTTCAGCTGCCTGCCTATATCCTCGCGTAATAACTGTCGGATGGATTTCTTTGTCCAATAATTGCTCCGCGTTTTTTAATAATTCACCCGCTAACACTACCGCAGTTGTTGTCCCATCGCCTACTTCATTCTCCTGTGTCTTCGCGACTTCCACCACCATCTTCGCAGCTGGATGCTCAATCTGCATTTCTTGAAGAATTGTAACGCCATCATTCGTGACTGTAATATCTCCTAATGAATCCACCAGCATCTTATCCATGCCTTTTGGACCCAACGTTGTCCTGACAGTTTCCGCCACTAACTTCGCCGCGAGAATATTATTCCGCTGCGCGTCTTTGCCGACAGTTCGTTTTGAGCCTTCTGAAAGAATATAGATTGGCTGCTGGTTTTGTGTTGCCATAGTAATTTTGTGGATAACCGGCAGTTATTTAAACATTTCTTTCACGCCTCTTTTAACGTGAGCTGTAAAGTTAGCGACACCTATTTGGGTGCAAAAAGTCAATCGGGCACCGACACCTTTAAAAACTTCGGGTTCCTAATTTATTTTATGAAGATTATGAAAGCTTTTGATAAAAAAGTCGGCGAAACTGAATATTACAAGTATAGGGTTAATTTACCAAAAAAAGTAGTGGAAGATTCAAACTTATTGGGAAAGGAACTTAAAGTCAAACTAGAAAAAGGAAGAATAATCATTGAAAAAGAATAATCACTCTTTATCCAATAAGGACAAAATCAAAAGAATACCAGCACCGATTAAAAGTCCCTGTGTTGTGTTAAGTTTCTTGGCTTCTTCAGCAAGTTTGTTCTGCATCTCATATGTCATATTCACGTATTTTATTTTTTCATTCCTTTCCATTTCCGCTTCTTGATCTCTGTTTAAAAGAAACTCTAAAATTCGAGGGTCTTTCTCAATCTCCTTTAAGGCCTCTTTTGGGTCTTTTTTCATAGCCTGTATTAATTTCTCTCTTAATTCTTTACTTAACATACTTCTTAATAGAAGTCTTAAGTATTTAAGCTTTCTGTATCTATTCGGGCACCGAAAGATTTATATACTTCGGGTGCCGAATATATGTTATGAGAGAAGAAATAAGATGCAAACATTGCAGGAGCACAAACAACTACAAGAAAGGCTACCGCAAAACATTGCATCGAGGAAAAGTACAGAAATTTTATTGCAGAAATTGTAAAAGATTCTTTACCAACGATGACGGTTTTTACCGAATGAGAAATAATCCAAATATCATCACGATGTCAATTGACATGTATGTTTCTAACTTATCAAGTAGGAAAATGAGAAACCAGTTGAGAAGGCATTTTGATCATAAGATAAGCCACGTTTCTATCTTGGATTGGGTGAGAAGATATACTTTGAAAGTCCACCAATTCATAGAAAAGCAAGGCTACAATTTAGGTTCTAGTTTTTATGCTGATGAAACCATGATTGATTGTGAAGGAAGAAAAGACAGATTTTGGTGTTGCCTTGATTGGGATACTCGATTAATTACGGGAGTGCATTATAGTTTGTCTGCTAATCCTATTGAGGCACAGGAATTTCTCAAAAAAGCAATAGTCAAAGGAAAACCAAAATATATTCAAACTGACGCAGGAATGTTCTATCCGAGGGCATTCAAAAAAATGTTCTATTCCAACAAGATTGGAGGATTAACAGTAGAGCATAAAATACAAAATTATCAGACTACAAGAATTCATAATTACAGGATTGAAACCGTCTTCATGAAAATAAAAGACAGAGTTCTTGACTTTAGAGGATTAAAGGCGTTGTGGTCTGCACCAATTTTAATGAACGCGATAGTCATTCAACACAACTTCATAGAAGCCCACACAACGACAAATGAAATACCCTGCGAAAAAGCAGGGGTTAATCTAGCACTAAGTGAAAATAGATGGCTAGATCTGATTAAAATATCGAGTATGCGTGATTGAATATTCCACAACAGAAACATTTAAATATCCAGATAGATATATAATTAAGTGGTAAAATGCCCTCAAAACTAAAAGAAATAAGAGAACAAGTTAAAGAAGAATTGGAACATATTCCCAGAGGTAGCCAACCACAAAATGAATTAAGAATGTTTTATTGGCCATTACGAATGAATAGCTTAGGTAAAAAATCGCAAAATAATGACACAAAGAAAGAGATATTAAAAAAATCAATTGAAGCAGTAAAAAAAGATTATCCAGATTTTATCCCTCAATTTGATGAGATTTTTTTTGAATTAAAGGTGAAGAAATGAAGAAGCTAAAAATAATGTCTTTATTTGCAGGATGTGGCGGAATGGATTTAGGCTTCCTTTTAGCAAAGCACCCAGAAATTGCTTATGAAATTGTATGGGCTAACGATTTTGATAAAACTGCGTGTGAAACTTACAAAAAAAACTTTAATCATGATATTGTTTGCGGAGATATTTGGGAAATTGATTTAGACAAAACGCCTAAAGCTGATGTTATTATAGGGGGCTTTCCCTGTCAGGATTTTTCAATATTGAGGGGAGAGAAGAGGTCTGGATATAAATCCAAACGCGGCTTGCTTTATACTCGTTTTGTAGAAGCCGTTGCTAAAAAGCTACCACTTTTCTTCGTAGCCGAAAATGTTAAAGGACTATTAACTGCAAATAATGGATGGGCTATTAAAAAAATAAAGCAGGATTTTGAGAAAGTTGATCATGTCGGCTATAAAGTTCAATACAAATTAATCAATTTTGCCGATTATGGAGTTCCGCAGAATAGGGAAAGAGTAATCATAGTTGGGATTAGAAGCGATTTAGGAATGAATTTTGCTTTTCCAGAACCAACCCACAAAAACAAACCTGTTACTGTTAAAGAGGCTTTGAAAGATGTTGAGAAAGTAAAGTTTAACAATGAAAAAATGAGTATTCAAGCCTCAACAAGAGAGAAATTGGAGCAAATTCCTGCTGGAGGGAATTATAAGAATATTAAAGGTTATGAAAATAAAAACTGGATGAGTTTAATCTACAAAAGAGTCCATCCAGACCTACCGTCCCCAACAATAGTAGCAAATGGCGGCGGAGGAACATGGGGATATCACCATTTGGAACATAGACCATTAACCAATAGAGAAAGAGCAAGAATACAAACATTTCCAGATAATTTTGAATTTGTAGGTTCAATATCGGAAGTTAGAAAGCAATTGGGAAATGCAGTTCCGCCACAGGGTATAAAACCAATTGCAGAGCAGTTGCTTAAAACACTAAACAAAGAAATTGGCTTAAGCAAGTTTCTTTAAAAAATCCTTCCAAGTTGCTTCTTTATTTGGAACACTCCTTAGCGGATAGCCTCTGTTTGCTATTCTCAACGGTGATAAATATTTATCAGTTATCAAAAAGATTTTTCCTTTGCCAAGCGTATATTCTCCCAGAATTTTGTGAGAAATTACTACATCTGAAATCGTTTTGATATATTTTGTTTCTGCACCTCTTGGTGAAGTTTTAACATAAAATTTGTATTGTCCGTTAATTTTGAATGATTGCGGAATTTTCTTCAAAGTAAATTCATTGTTCCTTAACTGAGTTTCTGTTGCAGTTCCCATTATTCTCGGTCTTACATCAAAGATTTCAGTTTCAAAAACACTGTCTCCAGCATTGAATTTTAATGTATTATTCTTGAATTCGTCTCTCCACACTATGCCTTTTATTTCTGCGTCTATTGTGCCAAAATCTGGGATTGCTTTCTCTAACTCTTTATCATCAAGTTTTAAGCTGTCTTTGAAAAATCTTAAAATGTGGTCAAGTGGCAAATCAATTACTACAAGAATATAAACATCATATTCTCTTGAATCAAATTCATTGTCGCTTATCAGCCACCACCGAGACGATAGTTTTGTGGCTTTTATTTCAACTTTCAATTTGGGTGATACTTTTGTTCCATCACTTTTTGTTACTTTTTCTATATCGCCCAGCATAAAATCTTCTGCGGAGGTGTATTTTTCAAATCCAAGCTCTATATTCAGATTATATTTTTGTTTGAGAAATTTCTTCACTGCAATTTCTGCAAGTTTTCCGCCTATATGATCGTGGATATATTTTCCAATATCCCTCTTTACTCCAGAAGAAGCAAAATCAATTGTAGCACCGCCCCAAAGATACTTCAATTTAAGAATGAATTTTAAGCATTCCTCATAATCTTCTTTTGTAATCTTAATTTTTTCCATATTCTAATAGCCTCTCTAATACTTTTTTAATGTTTCTTTTTGTCTCATGCTCCCATATTCTTGCTACTTTAAAGCCCCTTCTTTTAAGTATCTTGTTGTTTTTTTGGTCTCTTATTACGTTATTTTCTATTTTAGGAAGCCAATATTTCTTATTTGTTTTTGGTTTTATATAGCACCTTGGACATTTATGCCAAAAGCAACCATGCAGAAACACCGCAGTTTTCGTATCCGTTAAAATAATATCGGGGCTTCCTTCTATTTTTGGGTGCATTACATGCTTTATCTTATTCCCTTTCAAATAACTATGTACTTTTTTCTCTTGTGCTGTCCATTTGCTTCTAATTCTGGACATGGTTTTGCTTCTTTGTTCACTTGTCAGATTGTCAGCCATATATTGATAGAATAATACCTTACTTTATTAAAACTGCGGAAAAGGACATCCCCTCAAAAACATCTTTTTAGGTGACGTTTACTTTACAGCTCATTTTAGTTAGCGACAAAAGAAAGGCATATAAATAAGTTCTGCGTATTTATATTATGATTTCAACAAAAGAGCGTAAATTAATCATCCAATGGGATGAAAATGGAAAGACACAAAATGAA
>JACRKJ010000008.1 GCA_016219825.1 Candidatus Woesearchaeota archaeon
CATTAATTCTTTTTCATTAATTGAATATTCCCCCTTATTTTGAAGATTGACATTAATCCTGAATGACTCCAAGTTTGCGTCCAGCACTTCATTTGGTTTCGCAGATTCAACACTCAATGTTGTTAAGACGCCTTCTTTGCCGCCAATAAACGCCCCTGTTGTCGGAGGACCAGATGATTTTGGCTGGCAGCCTGTGAGAATTATAAGCAGGAGAAGAACACCCGCGAACCACATTTTTTTCATGATTTCACATTGTATGCCTTGTTATAAAAAGGTTTCTGTAATTTAATGGTTATGTCTTTCTTAGCGTATTTTTATTTTCTAATGGGATTAAGCCGATATTGCTTGGGATCCTGGATATTTTTCTAAACCTATATTTTAATGTGAGAACTAATTGATCCTGCTGGTAAGGGTCTATACTGTTAAACGTATATTCGCTTGTGCATCTAATACTATTCTCTGTTTCACGCACCTCTATTTTTCCGTCTTTTAATGGATTGCAGGCAAATGGAATTCCTAAATAATTTATCGCGAAATCAATTTGAGGATATCTTGTTGTTTCACCTTGAGAAACCGCATTGTAATTCCTCAATGTCCCGTCCTCCTGCTGGTTTACATTTATATCAAAGCTTATAGAAACCCTGTTTCCCGCGATCTGATTCACATCTTTGGTTATTTTCTTGATCATTAACGGCAGATCATCTTGAACAACACTGCCTGTCTCTGAAACATCACATTTCACATCTGCAGGAAGCTTTTCCCGCGAATTTGGATTTTTAACACAGAAACGCGATGTATGCATGGATTCAATCCTATATTCCACTTCAGCAGCAATGCCCGGGGCATATGATGTTGGTTGTAAATTTTGGTAACGAAACGGGCCGAATAAATCTGATTCGAAAATATCCGGCTGCACCTTGCTTTCAAACGTTTGCGCTTTCTCTAAATGAAATGGACGGCACGCGCTGCTGTCTTCTGGAATCCCGCCATATGACTGCGAGGGCAAAGCATCACGCACACATACATTTCCTTCAACAGGAATCTTCGCGAAGTTTTTTACCCGTAATCCTAAACTAAATTCACTTCCTTCCTGGATGTCTTTTTTTGGATATTCTGTCCATTCCAGAACTATTCCTTTTCCTGTGCTGACTGCTGTTGTTCCACTAAAAAAACTTGGAAAGTTGGAGAAGTCAATCTGCCCAGGAGAACACGCTGTTATAAAGATAAGACTAATCAACAAAAGGCCAAACCACTTTTTCATATACACTCTTGCTTTTTGAAGTTATAAAAAGGTTTCCTTAGCTTGAAGCAAAGGTAGATGCAGCTGTTGGAGCTGGACGGATCGCTTCCACAGCCACTTCTTTTTTTGTCTGGTAAATGTATGCAGATTCAGCCCGGATTAAATCATATTCTACCGTTTCCGGTGCCCTTGTAGAAACAAATTCGCACCTGTATGTCTGATCTTTATCTTTTGCGAAGAGATCAATGCACTGGGATTGGGTTAAATCTAACTCTCCCAATGTTTTTTTATCGCATTCTTTATTGATCGCCGCGATGTATTCTTGCTTTAACCTGTAAATCCTAAATTGATTTTTGTCTGTCTGCCCTGTAAACTCAAATGGACATGTGACGATGCCTGTCTTAATCAGGTAATCGTTGTCTCCCTCTAAACGAATAAATGGCGGAACTTGCAGTTCAGTATACTCTATTTTCTTTAATTCTCCCCTCCAGTCATTATTATTAGATAATGTAATTCCAAATGTGTAGGGTGTATTTTCTGCGAAAGGCTGGGAAGCGTCTGTTCCGATTGCAAGCGTAATTGGTCCTGGACTCGCTACTGCTTTTACTTTTCCATCTGACCCTAACTGCGGGTCTTTTCCGTAAATACCATAAAACTTGAAAATATCAATTGATTTTTTTCCTTTGCTGTAAAAACTTTGCAATTCTTGGTCACTTAAAAAATAGGTTCTATGGCTCGCGCGGGAAACAAAATTATACGTCGCGTACATTTTTACTTTTCCCGCAGTTACATAGGTTTTTCCAGCACCTGGGAGGGAAGAATCTGACGGAGCAGCCAATCCTTTTGGAAATTCACAGACAGCATCAATTCTCTGCTCCGCATTTTTAAGAATCCGAATCGTGTTCTGCTGCTCGCCAGATGCAATCTTCCTTGAAATGCGCGCAGGCACTAGATCATTCTCATCTAACTGGCAGTTTACCACTAGATCAATATCCTGCAATGTGCTTGCTGCTTCAATCACGCCATTCACTTTGATTGGCTTTCCAAACTCCGCCTTTGCTGACTGCTCCAATGAAACAATACGAACCCCCATCTTTTCGCTGTTGATCTGGGATTGGTCAATATCAGCCTCATACGCATAACTTACTGGAGAGTCTCCAAACAAAAAGTTTAATCCTGCTGCTTTCGCTAATCGCTGGGCTGCTGGAAGGCCTGTGTCTGACGCAGCAACTTCGCCATGTGCAATCAACGCAGCTCCGCCGCCAGACGCGAACCAATATTTGTATGGAATCCATATAATGAGAAAAAGAACAAACAAACCAACGAGAATTTTTATCGCGCCAAAAAGATATTTGAAAAGTTTTCCTAATGCCCCTTTAAGCGCATCAGGCATGATGCCGCCAGTAAGAACTCCCTCTCCTTCTGCAACTCGTTCTAGCTTTCCGCCAATAGGTTTTAACGGATTAGAAACCATTTCATTACGCCAGCGTTACTTTTAATTTGACGATTTCAAATATGGAGCTTGGAATCAACCGCAATGTATTTGTTCCTTCAACCAATGCAGGAGTAATATCCACGCTTAGCGCGTTTTGGTTTGTATTCAACGTGAAATCTTTTCCGTTCACCTGGATTTTTCCGGTTCTCTTTTCCGGAGCGACGCCAAAGACAAAATCCAATGATCCTTTTTTCTTGCTTGATGCCAAGCTTTTGAACTGGTCATTGTTCAACACAAATGTATATGTTGGGAACTGGGCTTGCTGGGATGTTGTCTCGACTTTTACCTCATTGAAGAAAAATTCTCCCTCATCTAACATCATACGGATATTGTTCTGTCCTTCCACTAAAAACGCTGGATCAAATTCATAACTCTGGCGCGTACTTGCGCAGCCAATATTTCCCGTTACAATATCATGATCGTTTACATATATTCTCAGAAGCGTCTTTCCACGCGGCAAGGGAGCATTACAGAATTGGACAAAAGACAATGAAGCATGGTCTGCAGCTGATTTCTCTATTTTTGAGATTGCAAACTGGCGAGATTCCTGCGTATTGATGCGTTCAAAATCCACCTTTAACCCGATGTCCTTTAATGTATAACTATTTGTATGCCAGAAAGCGATTCCTGGAGTAGATACCTTAAAGTCAATTTTATTTTTATCCTTGATAAAGCTTAATGGGACATCTATCACCTTAATTCCTGGATTTGTCATCTCTTCTGCAAAGAATTGATTGCCGTTGATGAATAAACGAAGCTCTCCAGAAGGCTGCTCCACTGAAAAGAACAACGATACTTTTTTGACATCTGTTCCCTCTAAATCAAAGTTCAATGCTGGAGAAACTGCCTGAAACCATCCCTGCTTGACGTTCAAGCTTTGCGCCAAAGAAAGAGTTTTTGGCTCTGTCTTTAAGAATAAATTTATGGGACTTAGCTGATGCTGCGTTCCAAACCCTTTTTCAGGGCTTACTACCCCTGGATCTGCGACAAGCACTTCTTCCCGCGCTGCAATGACATCTGTATTTCCGCCAGAACCTGCACTTGAAGGCTGAGAAAGAAGTTTTTCACGCTCATCTGGAGGAATAAATAAAAGATACATCACCATAAACAGGGCGATGAGGAGAATGATGACTGCAACATATCTTCCATCTGATGGCAGTTCTCCTTTTTTATTGAACATTGATTCGTTTTGCTCCTTAAAAGTATATAAACTTTCCTCTTTAGGCGAGGGGATTTACCAGTTCTCTTAATCCTTTCGCAGCGAACCTCAATAATCTCGGCTCTCTCCAGAATAATTTCGCTGTAAATTTTGTTGGAAAATCACGGACATGGCTTCTTAAGATTGATTTTAATTTTTCCTGCTGAAAATACTGGACTAATAGGTTTAAATCTTTTTCAGAACATCTGCACAACACATTTCTAATTTTTAAATTCAACCACAAATCTTTCCCTATTTTTTCTCTCCATAATGATTCATAGTTTTTTTTTTCTGCAATTGCCTTCGCTAATTGCTGGCCAGCAAGCAGACTAAATAAAATTCCTCCATGTGTCGGGGCTTTGACCATTGCAGCAGCATCGCCAACCAAGTAAATATTCTTTTTTTGCGTCTGGACTTTTGGATTGTATAATGGGATCATGCCACTTTGAAAACAATTTATCGCTCCTTCTTTCTCTTTTAATAACTTGTAGAACATTTTTGAAGGGTCTTTTGTGTCCACAATCCCAATCCTCGCGATAGATTCATTTTCCGGAATAAGCCAGCCAAATTCCCCATACCCAAGAAAAATTTCCACTCGGTGCTTGTTCTCAATAGTTGCTTTCGCCCTCGCTTGCATACCTGTGATAAATGTCCTTTTACCAAACATACCTGCTTCTTTCGCGACTTTTGAATATGGGCCGTCCGCTCCTATGAGAATGTCTGTTTCTTTTGTTGTATTATTTATCCTATATTTTATTTTTTTTCCTTCTGTTAATCCGTTAAACCTGCTGTTGAGATGAAATCTAGCCCCAGCTTTTTCCGCCTGTTCCGCAACATACTGGTCTAACAAGCTTCTGTCAAACACGTAATCCTCTTTTATTTTGACGTCAAAAAATTGCTTGTTTGGCGCGTAGAATCGAACAGCCTTTATTTTGTTCACAACGATTTCTTTTTTGATATGGATTAATGACTCTAAAACAGGCGTGATAACGCCGCTGCATTGAATTGGATTCCCAATTTTGGAATGCTCTTCAAAGACGTCCACTTGCTGCCCCGCTTTTGCTAAACAGTATGCTGTAAAACTTCCTGCTGGACCTGCGCCGATAATTGCAACCATGTATTTATGGTGTAATAAGGTTTTAAAAATGTTGAGATTTAGTTTGTGCAGTTTATTTTATCTTTTATTCCTGTCCTTGGATCAATATGGTAACATTCCTTATCTGCAATAATTCCAATACACCTTGTTTCTTTAAAATCATACACAATAACCCCCTGCTCTTCTATTCCCTCGCATGTGCAGGTTTGTATTGTTGTCCATCCTTCCCCAGAACATTTTTTAAATGGAACCAGAGAGATCGCGCTATACATAAAA
>JACRKJ010000009.1 GCA_016219825.1 Candidatus Woesearchaeota archaeon
GCTGAAAGGATAATCCCGTCCTGATCAATAAAGAAAACACCATCTAGTTGAGCAAATTCCTTCATTGTTTCTTTTAGCTGGGGATCTGTAATTCTCCGCATGCTTTCTTCCAGCCCTTGAAATGGATTAATGATAAGCTGTTTTGTGTATTTTAACGCATCCCTGGAGCCTAGAATAAACGCTGTTCCAATCTTTCTTCCTTCCCGCCCTTCAGCCGCGATTTCCAACGCCAACTCCAACACAGCCTCCACGATTTCTGGATGAATGCCTTCAGCAAGCTTATTCGCGCTGATATCGAAGAATAATGTGTCCACGTCAAAGATCGCCAACAACCCCCTGTATCCTGTTCCCATAGACTCATCTTGAATACAAACTATCCTATCTCCTTTTTGTAAGTGCTTCGCAGAAATCGCATGCATCAATAATTCTTTTAATGGGATCATTGAACCTGGCTCTGGTTTTTTCATTTTCGCGCAGTATTCCACTTTTTGATATCCCTTTCCCACTTTTTTGAAGATGGTCACCTTCACCTCAAAATAGGGTTTTTCAGCATTAAAACTTCCTTCTTCCCGCGTCCTGCTTATAGAAACAATCCCATCTGCGTTGAGCTCTGTGGCGAGCTTGATCGCGTTCTGACCAATCACATCCTGGATCGTTTTTGGATTATTCACAAACAATTCTTCCATTGCTTTCTTTAGACGCTGTGGTTATTCAAATACTTGTTCTTTTTTTATGAGAAAACAGATGTCTTTTTCTTCCTCTTGGATGACTGGATTGAATTTTTTTAGGTATTCTCTTATCTCTTGAACACGTTTGGCTTTTTTTAAGAGTGTTATAAAAATAAATCCATTTGGTTTTAGAACTCTGAACATTTCTTTTAATGCTTGTGATTCATTGCAGTGATGAATAACAGTTACACAAACAATACCGTCTACGCTCCTATTTTTAAATGGAAGATACTCTGCTTTTCCGCAGACCCTCTTTCCTTTTGCCTGCTCTAGCATTCTTTTTTCCGGCTCTAGACTAATAACTGTACACCTTATCTCTTTTTGGATGATGCCTGTGCCTGCGCCTATATCGAGAATTATCCAGTCTTTGTTTATTAGGATTAAGCTTAACAGAACGTTTAGTTTCTTTTTTTGTTCTTCTGCATACAATTCATTATAACTTGGAGCGATTGTTTTGTAGTCCATTCTATCTTCGTTTTTGAAAAATTTTATAAAGATTCCTCGTTTAGGGCTTTTCTATAAATAATCCACACAATACAAAATCCACTAAATATTGTTAGAATAACCCATCCAAACACTGGCCCGCCTTGCAGCATTGTCGAGAGAATCCCTGCAATTGCCAAACAAGACCAGATAATCTTGAGGTTTAATATCATTATATAGACTTCTTGTGTTTCATTACGCGCGAGAAAAGAAATGCCCCCTATCCCAAAAAGCGCGGCTGCAACAAGACGTGTTGCGAACGGATCAATTATTGTCCACCTAAGCATGTGCAATGTCCATATTGGAATAAAAAAGAGTGGAAGTGCAACAATATAATCGATGAAGAAATGCAGAATAAACCAGCGCCGAAGACTCTTAATGACCATTTTATTGGTTGACATACTCTTAGTTGCCTCTATCCCACTTAAATTGTTTTCGTCAGAAAAGCATGAATACTTCTCTTTTACTTAAATACCCTTTTTGCTAACCCTGGAGCCACATATGCTGTCAAGAAAAAATAGACTAGGAACATAAAAATGATTATAGTTACAAGAAGATATTTTCTTTGCTTTATAATGCGTGGATCAAGCGTGCATGCATTTTTCCTAAAATAATAGAGGTAAACTGCACTTACAACAAAAAGAACCCCTAAAATTAAAAAGAGTGGTTTATATTTTGAAAAACTTAAGGCGAACGATAGTCCCCCTAAACCAAAAAAGAAAATAGCCAAGGGGGTGAGGCAGCATAATGAAGCGATCAAACCTCCTGCTGCGCCAATGACTAAACTTTTTTTCTCTATCTTCATTTTTTCTACTGTACGAAATTAGCCTTGATGTCTTGATACATTGCTGCATCCACAGCCATATCGTCTACAACTGATGCTGTATATGGGCTTGTAAACATTGCAGCTATCTTCTCTTTTGATATCTTTGCGCTGTCATATAATACTTCTGCAGACTTTGTTTGATAACTCACTTTCGCGTCTAAAATTGCTGGCGCTTGTAGTAGCATTTTATGTAACCCTAGCGGACATGCTTGGCAATACATTCCTTCTACCTTTAAAACAAGATGATGGATTACTGTAGAAGAAAGCTCTGTTGTTGTTGGTACTCGCTGTTCATGCGAAGCTCCGTTTGTATTCTGCACGTCTTGGATATTCTCATGTATTGCTTGCCCTGTTGTCCCTCGTGAACATCCTGCAAAAACAAAGATAGACAGCGCTGCAAAGATCATTATAAAATAAATTCTATTGTTCATGCTAGTTTCCTCCATTACTTTTACTATGAGAGCACAACATTCTATATTTTTCTTTGCTTGTATAGTTTATTAGTTTGTTTAATTATTAAAGTAAATGTTTAAATAAACGGACTTTTTCTTATTTATATGAAATATGTTATGATCGCTCCAGTAGGAGACAACCTGAATGCATTATTTGTTGGTATTCGAGAATTTCTTACGGAAAAGATTTTTCTCTTGACGCCTGAAAACCAAATGTTTGATGCTGAAAAGGTTAAAAAAGATTTAGAACGATTCAGTATTCCTGTCCGCATTCTGATACTTAAGGGCAATATGATAGAAGAGATGTTCCGTGTTGTTGCTGAAATCAAACAGTTGGAGCAAGGTAAGGATTTTATTATGAATATTGCGACTGGCGATAAAATGAGCACATGTATTGCGTTAAGCGCCGCATTTGTGCATGGAATGAAAGCTTTTGGTGTTGTAAACGGCCAACCCATGGTTCTTCCGATCTTAAAATTCTCCTATTATGACCAGATTACAGAACGTAAAATGCACTTATTGAAACTCTTAGAAAATAAAGGAAAATTAAGTTTGGAAGAGATGAGTAAAAAAAGCGGGATGAGTTTACCCCTGCTCGCTTATCATGTCAATGGGACGCCGAAAGCAGAAGGACTTAAAGGATTAGGGTTAATAGAAACAATAGAGAAACGCGGGCGTGTTGAAATTAATCTCAGTCCACTTGGACGTCTTTTGGTGAAGGGATATATTTCTCATTTCTAACGTTTGTCGTATTAATAGTCCAACAACTGTTTTTTATTCTTGATAAAAATTGTTTTTGTGTCTTCCCGCTGAACAGATGTTTTTCCGCAATTAACGCAAATACCGCCAAAATTGAACGATTCTGACCTTGAGAAGGCATACCCACAATTAAAACATTTGTAATTAATCCTCTTCGATTCCGCGGATTGGATTAAACGCGACTCATTGTTCTTTCCGCCATACAATTTTTTATAACACTCCTTGCAGATTAAATTCTCCCCAGAATCATCATGCTTCATCTCCGCTAAGGTGTATTTTGTCGCGCATTCACGACAAGAAACGAGAATATCTTGATCAAACCCCATTTTTTCCCCTTCCTTATCTTTGAGTATTGGGAGTATTTAAAGTTTTTATCTACTCGAATGTATATCTTTCACTATCTATTTTTCTGTTAGAATCTGGATAAATTGGCAGGCCTTACATTGCTCGTTTTGGGATGGCTCCCCGCAGGTTTGGCAGTATCTCATTTCTGCCTTGTATTTGGATTTTAATACTGGAAGCACCTCTAAAAAACTCTGGATAATATTCTTCTTCGTGCCTGGAAACTTCGCTTCAAATTCATACAACATATCACGCACCTGCGCCCGATAGGAATCTGAGGCATATGGACATTCAATATAGGTGTCCATAAACCCCCTCAGAAAAGCGTATGTTGACGTTTCCTTTTCTGACAAGAAGTATAATGGTTTAATCCGCTTCACGAACTTTGCATCCTGGACAACGCCTGTTATAGGGCCTAACCTAGAAGAGACTGCAGGATTATTCCGAAACTGGTTCATCAGAACGCTTTGCGCTTCATCATCTAAATTATGGCCTGTCGCCAATTTTGTAATGCCTAGCTGTTTTGCTTTGGTATTTAAGAGATATCTACGCAATACGCCGCACACAGAACATGCTTTTGGGTATTTTTTCACCATGATGTCCAATGGTTTTCCAAATTCTTCCTGATAGCTGAAAATGCGCAGGTTTATTTTCTCTTTGCCACAAAATTTCTTTAATCCGTCCAATGTTCTATTTCTATAGCCCTCAATCCCCTCATCAATCGCGATCGCTGTAATCTTAATATCACGCCGTTCTTTGGCAAAATTGGCAAGCAGATACAATAACGTCATTGAATCCTTACCACCACTGACTGCGACGCCAATATGGTCATTCTTTTCAATTAAACCGTATTCACGAATAGTTTTCCAAACCTTATGCTCGAAGTATTCTGAGAAGCAGGTTTTACAATACTGGATGTTTGCCTTTGGAATTTCGTAGACTGGATCTTGGGCGCATTTTTGACAGACCATTTATCCTCCAGAAATCACAGAAATTAACTTAATCTCATCTTGACTATTTAATTTTGTCTGCTCTGTAATTAATTGCCCATTACGCGCGATTAAAACTGTTGTTGGATTTATTTTTAACTTTTGCAAGAGCTCCTTGCAATCACCCGCTTCTATAATCTTCTGTTCTTTTGTCCGTTCAATGTAGACTTTCATAGGAAGAGAATTTCCTGAAGATTTAAAAGACTATTGCTGGCTCTAAACTTGTTGCCTTATTCATAAGCTCTTCCATGTTTAGTTTCTTTTCTTCGTCGAGGATTACCTTTAATATGGATTGGGTCGCTGGATATTTTGGCCCTAAACAGTCACATACTTCCGGCCCAATAGATAAATCATATGTTCCAATTTCCCTCGCTATTTTTAGAATCTCTTTTTTATCATAGCATAATAATGGACGGATCACTTGAAAGGACGCTGCCTGGTCAATGACTGTTAAGTTTGGCAATGTTTGGGATGAAACCTGCGCGAGATTATCACCTGTTATTAAAAAAGAACAGTTCTCTTGTTTCGCAATTTTTTCACTATATCGCAGCATGAATCTCTTTCCCAGAATATAATAAAAACGATGACTGCACTTTCTTGCAATGTCTGCGAAACTTTCTCCAGCCTTGACCACGATTAATTTTTTGATATTTAATTGTTCACATAATTTCCTTGCTTTTTGCTCTGGACCATCATCTGTAAACGGCTCATATGAAAAATGAGCCGCGATAACTTCAACGCCTTTCTTTTGCAATAAAGACGCCGCAACTGGGCTGTCAAACCCGCCTGAAAGCAAAAGCAATCCTTTCATTGTCCCCTTATAACCTCATAAATCTTTTTCGCCTGCTGCTCCGCATCCACTTGATTGATGCATTTTTTAATAAGCAATTTTCCATTTTTCATGCAGGACACTTCAAACTGATCCTGAATAATAAGCACCTGCGGCGTTTCAATAACCACCTTGAACTCGCGCTTTAATTTATTAAAATCGAGCCTTGTCTGATATTCTGGGAGCACTTCAAACGCCCCCTTGCTTCCACATAACCTGACGATCATCCGAAATACCTATCAAAGAACGCCTGCGCTTGTTCTTTTGACTTCGCTTTTATTAAAACCCTTCCATCTTTTAAAACCGCTCCTTTCTTGAAAAAAGAAGCGTATTGGTCTTTTTTAGTTACTTTTAGTCTTGGCTTGTTTTTTGTCTTGAACTGGTAGAGATCACTGCATAATGAAACTATTTCTTTACTTTTCTTTCCATTGAGATATTCAAATTTCTGATTGCATACAGGGCATGCTGGATTTTCCTTCACTTCCAACGATTGAATTTCAGCCTGCCATGGGTCTACCAATAATAATTTCTGCGACGGCGTTTTGTTTGTGAGTATTTTCAACGCCTCTGTGACCTGGAACGCCGCGATCATTCGCGGGAGCGTATTGAGAATCCCTTCTGTTTCGCAGGTTCCCAAAGATTCTGTCGGCTCTTGAAAAATACAGCGCAAACACGGGCCTTCAGGAAGAATCGGCCAGACCTGCCCTTTTGTCCCCACCACCGCGCTAAAGACCCATGGCAGATTGTTTTTTCTGCAGTATTCATTGATTAAAAAGCGCGCATCAAAGTTGTCTGTTCCATCAAGAATGAGATCAACGTTTTCAAGAATTTCACTTGTTTCAGCGTTGAGCTCTGTTGGATAGGTTTTAATTACCAGTTTCCTGTTTATTCTTTTTAATTTCTCGCTCGCCACAACCGCTTTTAATTTTCCAATGTCCTGCTCTTCAAATAAGGTTTGACGCTGCAAATTACCCTCATCAACTAAATCCCTATCAATAATCCTTATTTCTCCAACGCCAGCCCTTGCGAGCAATTCCGCAGCAATACCGCCTAATGCTCCGATGCCCACTACCGCAACAGCTGCTTTTTCCAGCTTTTTCTGGCCTTCAGATGTAATAATTGGAGTTTGTCTTATATAACGCATAGTTTCTTTATTTCAAAAAAGTATAAAAAAGGTGCTTTTTTCTACGCATTATGCTTTTCCATGACCTTATTAAAAAAGTTCTTCGCACCCACCAACATACAAATTTAGAGCTGCTTGAACATGCGTATTATTTCGCGGATGAATCATATAAAAATATCCAGCAGGCGTCAGGCATTCCTTTGATTGAACACGCGCTTTACGCAACATTACGCCTTGCGGACTTCAAGGTAAGCGAGGAGACATTAGCTGCCTGCCTGCTCGCGTTTACGCTGGAGATTGGAATCAGCAAAGAAACTGTGCGCCAGTCCTTTGGAGATGAGATCACCTTTTTGATTGAAAGCGTCAGCAAGATTGGGCAATTACGAACAAATACCAATGAGCAAGATACAAGCAACTTACGCAAGATGTTTTTAGCAGCTTCACAAGATGTCCGGGTTTTGTTCATTAAACTCTGCGATAAGCTCCATAATATGCAGACGCTTGACTTCCTGCCAGACCCTGCAAAAAGAAAGTTCCTTGCGCAAGAAGTCCTTGACATTTATGCTCCATTGGCGTATCGTTTAGGACTTGGACAATTAAAGGCAGAATTAGAAGACCTCGCGTTTAAACAGGTGAACCCTGAAGAGTACAAAACTATTGAACAGGCATTGCATGCAAGCAAGAAAGAACGTGAATATATTTTGTATGAAATGAGGAAAACAATTAAACGAAGTTTAGCCCAAGAAGGATTGCAAGCAGATATTCAGGCGCGTGTCAAACATATTTACAGCATTTACCATAAGATCATAGACAGGCATTACAAATTGGAAGATATGCGCGATCTGATCGCCCTTCGCATTTTAGTGCAGACTGTCGATGACTGCTATAAAGCATTGCGGATTGTACACTCATTATGGAAGCCGATTCCTGAAGGATTTAAGGATTATATCGCAAACCCTAAACAAAATGGATACCAGTCGTTGCATACAGCAGTCATCGGCATTAAAGAGAAACCTATTGAATTCCAGATCCGAACATTCGCAATGCACGACATCTCTGAAGAGGGCGTCGCTGTGCATTGGGGCTATAAAGGCGTTCAGCATGGAGGGGAGATTGATACAAAACTGCAATGGCTCAAACAATTAATCGCATTAAAATCGTTAAACGACCAGGAATTTATTGAGCATATAAAAGTTGATTTGTTCAGCGACAAGATTTATGTGTTTACCCCAAAAGGGAATGTTGTTGAATTGCCGAAGACAGCCACCCCTTTAGATTTCGCGTACGCAATCCACAGTGATGTCGGTGACCATTGCATCGGAGCATCTATCAATGGTAAATATTCCCCCTTAAAGACAGAAGTACAAAATGGAGATACTATTGACATTATCACCGCCAAAAACCAGCACCCCACCATGGACTGGCTTAAAATTGTGAGAACCTATAAAGCACGCTCGAAGATTAAACAATATTTACGAAGGAACGGAGTCACGCCCGCAAGCTCAACAGCCCCCTCAAAAGCTGTTGAAGAGAAAAAGACCATTGAAGAAAGCATGATCGATGTTTCCGGGATGAGGAATATAGAAATTACCTTAGCGCGCTGCTGCACACCCCTGCCTGGGGATAAGATTTTTGGATTACGCACGAAAGAGCACAATGTTATGATCCATCGATTAGACTGCAGCAATATCCCAAAACAGCGCGAACATCTCAAAGAAATAAAAGTGCACTGGAAAGAGTATTATGTCTCCACTTTGGAATTGATTTTGGAAGCGCAGGATCGTGTCGGATTATTCGCTGAAGTGCTGAATGTCGTCGCTTCCCAGCATATTAACGTTGAAAACGCGAAAGGAAAAATTTTGTCGAAAGGACACGCAGAAATCCGATTTCATGTGCAGATCAAAGACAACGCCACATTATTGCGCTTAATCCAGATTTTGAAAAAAATCAAAGATGTGCAGAAAGTGTATCTTGGCGAGATTCGAAATACATGATTACTTCTTTTTCCAGATTTTCCAAATAAAATATCCAGAAACAACCATCGCAATGACACTTAACCACTGGCCGATATTTAATTCATAATAGGCTGGAAACTCCTTGAAGAATTCCACAAAGAACCTGAAGAATGAAAATAGAAAAATAGAAGACCACATGAGCATTCCTTTTGGCAGATTTTTCTTTCGTACATTCCATAAAATACCAAATAAAACAATATTTTTCAGCGCTTCATAAATTTGGGAAGGATGGCGAAAGCCCCCATACTTTGGAAACTTGACTGCCCATGGGACGCTTGTTATCTTTCCCACCAACTCCCCATTGGTAAAATTTCCCAGCCTGACAAACACCGCGCCCAACGCAAACGGAATACAGACCATGTCCGCGAGATCATAGAAACGCAGTTTATGTTTTTTCGCGAAAAAATAAATTACAATGATCGCCCCTAGAATCCCCCCATGACTCGCAATGCCTCCCTGCCAAATATAGAGAATTTTAATTGGGTCAGCAAAATAATACGCTGGTTCATAGATAAATACTTCGACCAGCCGGGCACCAAGAATAATCCCTGGAATAAGCCATAAGACCAAATCATCCATCAACTCAGGATTTATTCCTCTTTCTCTCGCTAATTTTTTGAGAATAACATATCCAAGCAAGAACGCCGCAGCCATAAAGAGGCCATAATAATGAACCTCAAACTGGCCTACATGAAAAAGAATTGGGTTGAGCTGCAATTCAAACATTTTTCATTTTGAGCTGGAAACAACCTTTAAATAGTTTCTTCTTAAGAAAAAGAGCATGAAAAAAGGGGATAAAATAGACCTTCTTCCATTTATTTCCTCAGTCCGTGAAAGCTTTTCCTTATTATTAAAAAACCCCCACATCTTTATTCCTGATATTTTGCTTATCCTCCTTACAGGCGCTTTCGCTTTTTTATTCTTGTCCATGAATAACCTACTTCAGCCATTGCTGCGGGGATCATTTACGCTGGACTTATTCCAAAACCAATTTCAAGCGCTTCTTTCGTATACACCATCATTTATCAAACTTATTCTTAGCTTTTTATTTTTATTGAGTTTAAACGTTCTCGTCGGAATCAGCCTTGTCTCGACGCGATATGAACTCATACGGGCAGCAGTACAGCATGAACCGACCACACTTTTAAATGCATTCCGGCAAGGAAGAAAATATTTCTTTTCTTTATTTATACTGAAGTTTGTAATTGGCCTCTTGTACGCTCTTCCTTTGATCTTTATCAGCTGGATCTTTTTTCAATATCCCGCTTCAGGCGCTTTTGTGATTACATTCACCGCTATTTTGTGGGCGTTGTTTCGGTTTATGCTCTTCTTCGCTTACCCTATTTTGTATTCCACAAAACGAGGCATTCAAAGCTTCCGTATCTCTATCCAGACTTTCTTCAAACATTCAAAATACACAATTATTTGCGTGCTGATCTTTACGTCAGTTCACTTTTTACTTGCGTTTATTTTCGCAGTACTTCCGCTTCAATGGTGGAAAATTTCCCTGCAAAATAATTTACTTCAATACACACCCTTAGCATGGATCATTTTCCTCGCTGTGCGCATCTTTGCCATGAACATCTGGCTCATTGTGTGGGAAAGCTCATTAAGCTTCGCTACGTATAAACGTTTACCGCGTTAAATCTCCACTTCATCAAAATCTTTCGCGCAGATTACATTTTTAAAAACAGCCTTCGCCTCTTTTTGCAACTGGGAAACATCTTTGTAGCGCTGGCTGAAATGGGTTAAGATCAATCTCTTTGCTCTCGCTTTTTTCGCGATCAACGCGGCTTGTCTACTTGTCAGATGTTTATATTCCTGCGCTTTTTCTCTCTCTTTTTCTTCAAACGTTGACTCTGAAATTAAGAGATCAGCTTCTTTCGCCAATTCTACGCAATCATCGTGATACGCTGTGTCCTGAATAAACGTGATTTTCTTTCCTTCTGTTAGGTATGTCGCTTTCGCGACAGTGATTTTCTTTCCTCTCCAGACAATATCCTTTCCCCGCTGCAATTCCCCCAGCAATGGATGTTTTGTCAATCCTATCTTTTTTAAATAAGACATATTCATTTTCCGTTTTGGTTTCTCTATAATATTAATGCCATAACTTGGAACGCTGTGCGCCAAGTGCTTTACTTCCGTCATGAATTCATTATCCTCAAAAAGAATCCCCTCTTTTATTTCGATTAATCTTACTTTGACATTTTCCACAGGATTAAAGCTTGAATTGGTTAAATGGTGATAATATGTTTCCAGCCCTTTGGGGCCATAAATCTCTAATGTTCCGCTGTAGTCATTCGCAGCCAGATTCCGCATCATTCCCGCTAATCCCAGCACATGATCCGCATGGAAATGGCTAATAAATATCTTTGTCAACTGCGCAGGCTTCAATCCAGCGACGCGCATCTGCCTTTGTGTTCCTTCACCACAATCGACTAACATCTTCTCCTGCCCAAACTGAACATAGATACTTGGCAAGCCCCGTTCTTTGGTTGGCTGCATTCCCTGTGTTCCTAAAAATACGATTTTTATCATGACTTTTCTCTTGCTGGAAAGCTATTTAAACCTTCTTCAGAACACATTTCCATGACAGATAAGAAACCAGCGGACGCTCCTGAAGAAGAGCAGATTTTAGGAGAGTTTGTAGAAGAGGAAGATAAAAACCAGCCTGTTGTTGAAGCAGTGTTAGGAAGAGAATTTGTGACTGCGGAATCCAATGACCAAACTCGAGATTTATATGATAAAGGCAGATATGGAGAACCGCAAGAAACAAAACAGTTTCAATATTCATTGGTTGAAGCGTTGTATTTATTAGAACGCAGCAGATTTAAAATTTTGAAAGGAAAAAAATCACTGGCTGTGCAAGAATTTATCACAAAAGCGCAGAAAGTTGAAGCGAATTTCTGGACACGCTATTGTGTGTTTAAAGATTTACGAAAACGAGGCTATATTGTCAAGACCGCACTGAAGTTCGGGGCTGATTTCAGAGTGTATGACCGTGGCGTCAAACCTGGCGATGACCACGCGCGCTGGATTGTGTATCCTGTCAGCGAAGGAGAAGGATTAACGTGGTATCAATTCTCTGCAAAAAACCGCGTTGCGCACAGCACAAGAAAAAGATTGTTATTGGCGATTGTTGACGCGGAGTCAGATGTTACGTTTTATGAGACAAGATGGTTACGGCCTTAATCTTCTCATTCTTTTAATTTTCTATCTGTGATGATTTCAGAAGGTTTAAAAGATTTTTTGTCTTGCTTCCCTTATGATTGATATCCAGCCTATTTTAGAACAATTACAAAAAATTCGCGGATTGAAAGATCCAAAAATCTTAAGTCCGGAAGACCGGGCACTACTTAAACAGTCTGAAACAGCGCAGAATATTGGCGTCCATACTTGTCTGAAAAGATCAATTTTACTTGTTGCGCTGCATGATGAAACGTTTCGAAAGCCTGAAACACCTGAGGTTATTGAAGAAAATGGCGTTGCAACATTTCCAGCTGTCGCGTTTCCAGAACTTGCCCAATACCAAGCAATTACCGGCTCTCCAAGCATTCAAAGCCACTTTTACCTCGTTGAGAAACATTACCCTAATGTTGAAAATTACGCCACCCTCCTTATTGGCTTTGACTTATGACTGTTAAAGTGAAGAAAATCTTATAAACGGCCAAACCCTTATTTTTGTATGACTGACCAACGAGAACAGGCTTTACAATTTATCCGCACTATGGGGCCAGTTTTACCTGTTCAGCTTTCTAAGGCCTTGAATACGAACATTTTGTTTGCCTCCGCTATTTTAGCTGAACTTGTCTCAAGAAAACAAGTGCTGATGAGCTCTGCTTCTATCGGTGGGTCTAAATTATATTACCTTCAAGGGCAGGAGATTAAGCTCTGTGAACGTGTTGGGACAATCTTGAAAGGCAAGGAAAAAGAGGCGTTTGAATTTTTACACGAGAAGAAAGTAGTTCTGGAAAAAGAATTAGAACCTTGGCAACGAGTAGCGTTTCGAGACTTGAAAGACCTCGCTGTCTTTCTCTCTGTCAGTTTTGGCGACCAGACTGAAAACTTCTGGAAATACCGTTTAGTGGATGACGTAGAAGCAAAAGGATTGATTGAACAGCTGATTGAACCTGCCCCAGCAAAAAAAGAAGAACCGAAACAAGAAATCCCTCAGCCAGTTAAACAAAATGTGGAACAGAGAATAGAGCAGAAGCAGATCGCGAAAGAAGAATTACAGGAAGTTGTGAAAAGCTTGCGTGAAGAAATTATCAAAGAGATGCAACCACAATTTTTACAGCCAAAACCAAAGCAAGTTAAGGAAAAAATTGTTGAAAAGGGGGCTGGGAAATTTTATGAGCATGTATTAGATTATCTGCACAAAAGTAATATCACTGTTTTACAAGAAGAAGTTGTGAAGAAAGATAAAGAATTTAATTTTTTAGTGCGCATTCCCTCTCCGTTTGGCGAGCTTCCGTACTATGTCAAGGGAAAGGACAAGAAAACCCTAAATGAGACAGAATTACTGCAAATTTACAGCGAAGGACAATTGCGGAAATTACCTGCGATTTTACTGACCAATGGAAGCTTGAATAAGAAAGCAGAAAGTCTCTTACAACAAAAGATGCATGGACAAGTGATTGTAAAAAGCCTTTTATAACCTTCTTTCTTGCTGTTTGTATGTTTTATCTCTTTATGCTTGGACGTGACCCTGAACTTGCACTCGCAGAACTGGAAGCTGTTTTGGAAGCTAAAAATGTCAAGTATACTGTACGAGAATCTACGCGCGTTTTAGCCTTGGTTGAAATGGACACACTGCCTTCCTATCTTATTGAAGATTTGGGCGGCACTATTAAAATCGCGCAGGTTTTGTGCCACGCAAAAGATCCTTCTGATTTTGAATACCATCTTTCAAAGATACAACTGTACACTGGAACTGAAAATAAAGTGCATTACGCAATTACTTCTGTGCAGAGCAAGTACGGCTCTTTCTTTCAGTCATATTTGCTTGATTATTTTAAACAGCAAGCATTGAAGGGGATTATACGAAAGAATATCACGCCCAGCCAATTAGCTGAACGCGATGAGTTTTTAGATTTTGTTTTGTATAAAGATATGCTGGCTAAAACCATCGCTGTGTCTTCGCCTAAATCCTATAAAAAACGAGATTTGGAACGACCTGCTGTGGATTATATGAAGACAATCTCTATTCGGCTAGCAAAAATATTGATTAATTTAGGAATGGTTCAGCCTGGCGGAACGATCTTGGATCCGTTTTGCGGTTCTGGAACATTATTGCAAGAAGCGTTATTGAAGAAAATTAATGTGATTGGAGCAGACAGTGACGTAAAATCCATTGAAGAAAGCAAAGAAAATCTAGCGTGGATCCAGAAAAATTACCAGCTCAAAGCGTTTTTCCACCTTCATCAGGCTGACGCACGAAAAATAGGAAGAATACTGCCACGAGTTAAGATTAACGCTGTCGTGACTGAGCCATATTTGGGGCCATTCCTGAAACGATCCTTAAACGCGTTGGAAGCACGCTCTTTTCTGGCTGAATTGCAGGAATTATATACTGATGTCTTACACCAAGTGTATGGCATGTTAAAACCAAATGGAAAAGTCGTGATGGTGTTTCCAAAGTATAGAACTGGAAGCGGAGAAATATTCAGAATCCATCTGCCTGCATTGGCTTCTGAAACTGGATTTCATTTCATCAAGAGCTTTCCATACGCGTATCCTGAAAGCAAGCTGCTGCGGGAAATAGCTATTTTTGAGAAACACTAATCTTTACTTATTCTCTTATTATTCTGGCTGACGGAAGCTTTAAATACGCGGCCTTTTTGCTTGTTTTTATGGGACGAATTGGAACCACACTTGTCAAACGAACAGGAAAGAAACTGATTCAAAAGTATCCTGACAAGTTCACAACTGAATTTGGCCAGAATAAGCTGGCTGTTACTTCAATGGCTGACTGCCATACCACGAAACTACGCAATTTGGTCGCTGGATATATCACCCGCTTAAAACGAATAAGCAAGAAAGTATAAACCTTCTAAGAAACGTTTTAATATTACCTTATTCTTATTTCTGCAATGGCAAAATACTGCACCACCTGCAAGATCGCATTTCCTCTTGAGCAACGCTATTGCGACCAGTGCGGGAAGCGTCTAGAAATCAAGCCTGGATCTGTACCAGTCTCTCCCGCTTTCTCATTTTGGATGTTTCCTTGGATTGTTCTAGCGGGAGTTTTGCTTTTTGGAACGATTCTTCTTTTACCGACCAAACAAATTTCCTATACTGCGCAAGTTCCTTATATCGCAGTGGAGAATTATACCCTCCAAATTCCCTATGAAGATTTAGAAGAGTATAAAATGCAAGTCCCGTACACTGCACAGGAACCATTTGTGGAAAGTGTTCCAGTCACAAAACAAGCGCCATTGCGGTATTTAGATCAGGGCGTTACCTGCACAGCAAATGGAGAATCCACCGCGCAAGTTACGAATGTTGACACAGACCAAGGTGTATTTACAGTCATTATTGGCTACATCAATCAAACTGGCGCGTTTGTCTCAACCACAATTTCCAAGACGATTGATCCAAAGGCAAACGCATATTTTACATATAGTCCAACTCCTTCAGCATTCCAATCATGCAGATATTACCTTGATCCACTGCCTATTAAAACAACTGTAGACTATAAGGATGTCATTAAACAACGAGACGTCACACAATATCGAGAAGAAACAAAATATCGAAAAGTGACGAAGCTACGCAATGAAACACGAGAGCATGAAGTGCGTAAAATAAAAGAAGAAGCGCGTCAAAAAGAAGTGAACTGGATCTTTGGATTTGACGCATTTGTGAAGTTTAGGAAATAAGCATGACGTTCTGCGCTCATTGTGGAAAAAAGATTAACATTGCTACTTCGTTTTGCGGGCATTGTGGCAAACAGATTATGAGATTTAAAAATTCATTTGCAGCATATTCTATCTTTGCTTTTGTTTTCATCATTCTTCTTGCTGGAAGCTTGTTTCTTTTTTTCCATAAAAATAAACCAATTTCCGCTGATGCTATACAAGTTCTCGCACTCCCTGAAGCAAGCACTATAAATGTTGCGCAGACGGTTCAAGAGATTAAAGCGCAGGAAGAAAAACGAAAAGAAGGATTTCATCTTA